>CAKUDW010000029.1 GCA_934645275.1 uncultured Clostridia bacterium | reverse complement strand
GAATACCTGAAGTCGCACAACGTAACCAAGCCCGTGATCGCGCTGATCGCGGGCAAGAACGCGCCGAAGGGACGCTCCATGGGCCATGCTGGTGCGATCGTATCCGCCGACGGCACGGGCAGCGCCGCCAGCAAGGAGGGCGCGCTCTCCGCCGCGGGTGTATATATTGCTGAAAACACGCAGCATATCGTGGATATTTGCCTGAAGCTGAAGGAGGAAGGAAAGCTATGATCGAACGTGAAAGAGCCGGTCATATCTATCAGACCATGGTGCGCATCCGCGCATTCGAATTCAAGGCGCTGAAGCTTTTTGAGGAAAATAAGCTCCGCGGCTCTGTGCATCTCTACATTGGCGAGGAAGCCGTGGCTGCCACGGTGTGCTCCCGCCTGACGGATAAGGATTATATTGCCTCTACCCATCGTGGACACGGCCACTGCATCGCCAAGGGTGCGCGCCTCGATCTGGCAATGGCCGAGCTGATGGGTAAGGCGACCGGTTACTGCAAGGGCCGTTCCGGCTCCATGCACATTGCAGACTTCACGCAGGGCAACCTGGGCGCGAACGCCATCGTCGGCGGTGGCATCCCGATCGCCGTGGGCGCAGGCCTTTCCGCAAAGCTGCAGAAACAGGATCGCGTGGCCGTTTCCTTCTTTGGCGACGGCGCTTCCAACGAGGGCACGTTCCACGAATCGCTGAACCTGGCCAGCGTCATGAAGCTTCCCGTGATCTTCGTGTGCGAAAACAACGGCTATGGCATTTCCGTGCCGGTTTCCCAGTCCACCTCCGTTAAGGACATCTCCGTGCGCGCCAAGGCCTATGATATGCCCGGCGAAACGGTGGATGGCAACGACGTAGAAGCTATTGACGCGGCGTTCGCTCGCGCGCTGGAGCGTGCAAAGGCCGGTGAAGGCCCGAGCCTGATCGAATGCAAGACCTATCGCTGGATGGGCCACTGGACGGGCGACCCGCAGACTTACCGCACGCGCGAGGAAGTCGCCGCCTGGAAGGAAAAGGACCCGGTAAAGCGCTGGCGCGAAAAGCTGATCGCGGCAGGCCTGTATACCGCCGAGGAACTAGACGCCATCGACAAGGCTGCCGATGAAGAGACCGAGGCTGCCACCGAATTTGCGCTAAACAGCCCCAACCCCGATCCGGCGCACGTGCTGGACGACGTATTCTATGAGGGAGGCGACGAAGCATGAGCATCAAAACCTATGCAATGGCCGTGCGCGATACCATCGCTTCTGAAATGCGGCGCGACCCCAAGGTTTTCATCATGGGCGAAGATATTGAAACCATCGGCTCCATCTTCGGCTGCACCCGCGACCTGACCAAGGAATTTGGCCGTGAGCGCGCCTTCAACACCCCGATCAGCGAGGCCGGCTTTGTTGGCGCGGGCCTCGGCGCAGCGTGCACCGGCATGCGCCCGATCGTGGAACTGATGTACATGGACTTTTCCTTCGTAGCGATGGATCAGCTGCTGAACCAGGTGGCCAAGACGCGCTACATCTTCGGCGGACGCGCGAAGATTCCGCTGGTCATTCGCGGTCAGGAGGGTATCGGCCGCGGCAACGCCGCCACGCATTCTCAGTCCGTCGAAACAATCTTCATGCATTTCCCGGGTCTGAAAGTGGCCTGTCCCTCCACGGGACGCGACGCTGCGGGCCTGCTGCGCACCGCCATCCGCGACGACAACCCCGTCATGTTCTTTGAGCACAAGGCGCTCTACGCCTCGAAGTGCGACGTGCCGGATGATCCGGAATTCATGCTGCCCTTCGGCAAGGCCGATATCAAGCGCGCCGGTACGGACGTGACCATCGTGGCAAACCTGCTGTATGTTCCGCGCGCGCTGGAAGCTGCGGAAGAATTGGCCAAGCAGGGCATTTCCGCCGAGGTCATCGACCCGATGACGCTGGTTCCCTTCGACAAGGAAACCGTGATCAATTCCGTGAAAAAGACCGGCCGCCTGGTCGTAGTGCATGAAGCGCACCGCACCGCCGGCTGGGGTGCCGAGGTTGCCGCCATGGTGACCGAGGAAGCCTTCAAGTATCTCGATGCGGCGCCCGTGCGCCTGGGCACCAAGGCATGTCCGCTCCCGTTCAACGTGGAGCTGGAAAATGCCGCCACCCCGCAGATCGCAGACATCGTCGCGGCTGCCAGGAGCGTGTGCTATCGCTGACGCCTCCCGGCCCATTGGCCGGTAAATTCCGCATGGCCTGAACCGGCATCCCGCCAGCGCCGCACCACTCCCCCCTTACCCTTATTCATGGAACCTGCGGCGCTGGCTGCGCGCGTGCGGACGGAAACACCAATCGCCGCCCGTGCGCGCGTCCTTTTGCAATTACCCATAAATCAGGAGGTTGCTCCATGGCACATAAAATCATCATGCCCAAGCAGGGTCTGCAAATGACCGAGGGCATCATCACCACCTGGCTGGCAAAGGAAGGCGACCAGATCAAGGAGGGCGATCCATTTTTTGAAATGGAAACAGACAAGCTCTCCATCACCATCGATTCCACCGCGACCGGCACGGTGCTCAAGCTGCTCTATGAAGAGGGCGATATGGTTCCCGTAGCAGAAACCATTGCCATCGTCGGCGAACCCGGCGAGGATATTTCCGCGCTGCTGAACGGCGACGCGCCCGCTGCGGATTCCACGGAAGCCGCGCCCACTGCGCCCGCCGCGAAGCCCGCAGGCGAGCTGCCCGCCGAAATCCACAAAATCATCATGCCCAAACAGGGCCTGCAGATGACCGAGGGCATCATCACCAGTTGGCTGGTGAAGGAAGGCGACGAGGTCAAGGAAGGCGATCCGCTGTTTGAGATGGAAACCGACAAGCTCTCCATCACCATCGATTCTTCCGCAACCGGCACGGTACTCAAACTGCTCTATGAAGAGGGCGATATGGTTCCCGTGGCGGAAACCATCGCATACATCGGCCCGAAGGGCACGGATATTGACGCCGCGCTGAACGGCGCCGCGGCCCCCGCCGCCGAAGCCGCACCCGCTGAAGGCGGACGCATCTTCGCATCGCCGCGCGCCCGCATGGCCGCGGAAGAAAAGGGTGTTTCGCTTTCCGATGTGACTGCTTCCGGCCCGGACGGCCTGATTATCGAGCGCGATGTGCTCAACGCCAAACCCGCGCCGAAGGCTGCGCCCGTCTCCGAAGTTGCGCCCGCACCTGCTGCGGCTGCGCCTGTTGTGGATGAAGCGCGCGAAACCGTGATCCCGCTCAAGGGCATGCGCAAGATCATCGCCCAGCGGATGCATGATAGCCTGAGCGAACTGGCGCAGGCCAACCACCGCATGGAGGTGGACATGACCGAATGCGTTCACATGCGCGAACAGCTGAAGGCACAGGGCGTGAAGGTCAGCTACAATGATTTTGTCATTCGCTGCGTGGCCAAGGCGCTCACCGAATTCCCGATGATGAATTCCTCCATGACGGACACCGCCATCATCCAGAAGCACTATGTAAACGTCGGCATGGCCGTCGCCACCGATACCGGCCTGCTCGTGCCCGTGATTCGCGATGCGGATCGTCTCGGCCTCTGCGAAATCTCCGCAAAGAGCAAAGATTTGGGCAAGCGCACCAAGGAAGGCGGCCTGAACCCGGACGAACTGACCGGCGGCACCTTCACCGTGACCAATCTTGGCATGTTCGGTGTGGACAGCTTCACGGCCATCGTGAACGCGCCTGAAGCTGGCATTCTGGCTGTCGGACAGATGAAGAAGCGCCCTGTGGTGCTGGCCGACGATTCCATCGCCGTGCGGCCCATGATGTGGCTCTCCCTCACCTATGATCACCGCATCGTGGACGGCGCGCCCGCCGCGCAGTTCCTCGCGCGCGTGAAGGCGCTGCTGGAAGCTCCGGCGCTGCTGCTGTAAGCAAAAATCAAAGGCAATCAGAGGGCAAAGACTGGCGCTTTGCCCTCTCGGCTTACACAAACAACTTTAAAAAATCGGAAGCGGCATGTTCGGCGCTTCCGGCGTTTTCTGCGGCCATATGAACGGATGGTCAAACCGCCACAAGGAGGAAAGCGATACTATGCAGATTGAATTGGGATTTGGCGCGGGCACGCAGCGCCTTGAAATACCGGACCAGAACCTGCTGGGCGTACTCTCGCCCAACCCCATTCAGCACAAACTGACGGGTGAGGCGGAGGTCAGGCGGGCGCTGGAAAGTCCTATCGCTTCGCCGCGCCTGCGCGAAATTGTAAAACCCGGCGAAAAAATCGCGATTATCACCAGCGATATCACCCGCCCGATGCCCACCTACAAGGTAATGCCCGCGCTGCTGGACGAACTCTACGCGGCGGGGGCGCGTGCGGAGGATATCACGCTGGTATTCGCACTGGGCAGCCACAGAAAGCACAGTCTCGAAGAACGTAAAAAGCTGGCGGGCGAGCGCGCCTACGCCGAAATTCGTTGTGAGGACGGCGACGTTTCAGATTGCGTACATATCGGGCAGACCAGTCGCGGCACGCCGGTGGATATCGTGCGCACGGTTGCGGAAGCCGACCGCAGAATCTGCCTGGGCAATATTGAATATCATTATTTTGCAGGCTATTCCGGCGGCGCGAAGGCCATCATGCCCGGCGTTTCCACGCGCGCGGCAATTCAGGCGAACCACAGCCGCATGGTGGAGGCGGCCGCGTGCGCGGGCAAGCTCGAAGGCAATCCCGTACGCGAGGACATCGAGGAAGCCGCGGCCATGGTGGGCGTGGACTTCATTTTAAACGTGGTGCTGGACGAGCACAAGCAGATCATCCACGCAAGCGCGGGCGATGTGACGCAGGCACACCGCGAAGGCTGCGCGTTCCTGGATAAGCTGTACGCGATTTCTATTCCGGAACGAGCGGATGTGGTGGTCGTTTCTCAGGGCGGCGCGCCCAAGGATTTGAACCTGTATCAGACACAGAAGGCGCTGGATAACGCCAAGCACGCGGTGAAAAAGGGCGGCACAATCGTACTGGTGGGCTCCTGCCGCGAAGGTCTGGGCGAGAAGGTATTCGAGGAATGGATGCTTTCTGCACCGACGGCACACAGCCTGATCGAGCGCATCGGCCGCGAATTCAGGCTGGGGGGCCACAAGGCTGCGGCCATCGCCATGGTGTTGGAAAACGCAGACATCTATCTGGTCAGCGAGCTGGAACCCGATTTTGTAAAGAGCGTGTTCCTTGTGCCGTTTGGAAATGTGCAGCAGGCCTTCGACGCGGCCATGGAGAAGCAGGGTACGCATGCGAAGGTGCTCGTAATGCCCTATGGCGGCTCCACCCTGCCTCGCTGTGCGCAGGGCTGAGTACGCCCAATAGCACCCTGCTTATAGCTAATTACCGGTGCCCCTCTGCCAGAGTTGCCACTCCGCAGCTTGCGCGGAGGGCCGCGCTAATTCTCTCCCTTTAAGAATTGTCGACGTATTCCTCCAGAATCCGCCGACCCGCAAAACTTCGGTTTTGCTAATTATCTCCCTTTAAGAATTGTCGGCGTATTCCTCCAAAATCCGTCGACCCGCAAAACTTCGGTTTTGCTAATTCTCACCCTTTAAAAGAACGGCTGCCGGTTTCTCATGCGAGAATCTCCGGCAGCCGCCTTTTATCGCACCGATGCATTCATGCTTCCTCATTCCCCGCTCTGCGCCACGTCGGCTTCATCGCGCCATACGGGCGTGAGTTTTCCGATCACAATATAGCGCGCATTTTCAAATGCATACGCGCAGGTAGACAGCGTCACGAGGCGGTCACCCGGTTCCGCTTCAACGCTGCTCACAAAATCCGATTTTGCCTTCGCTTCATCGATAAACGCGCGCATATCCGCCGCATCGCTGATGGCGATATCGTAGCAGTGGTCACGTTTCGAGGTCGTATACCCCGCCATCAACTCAACCAGATCTACTTCATCCTCCGTCACCAACAACATCCACGGATGTGCGTCGTAATAGACCTGCCGCACATAATTTGTGAACGTGCCAAACATGCTGCCGTTGCGCATGTGGTGGCCGTAAATCAGCGTGTTCGGATCCTGAAACCCCGGCAGGTTCCGGTAATCGATAAACAGCGTGCCCGCCGCGTTGATTGCACCGTTGAACATCCGATGCAACCAATGCCGGTTGTCCTCGCCGTGTACCACCGGATAATCAATCGGCGAATCCGGTGCATAGAGCCAACAGGCGTAATCCGAGTTAATCTCCCTGAGCCGCACTGCATCGATCTCCGCCAGCCATTCCGCGCAGATTTCGCGGCTCAACGCCAGCGCATCCTCCGCATTTTCCGCACCCATGCCCGTGAGCGTCTCCAGCCACGCCCGGCCCGCCTCATTTTCCTGAAAGCGCGCCCACGCCGCCTGCACATCCGGCACAGTTTCCGCGTCCACCCCAAACGCTGCCAACAACCAGATTGCCGCATCCGCCCGGTAGGCGGCTAACTCCGCGCTGCGCCGCGCCGCCGCTTCGTCAGTCATGTTCTCGTGCAAGCGCGCCTCGGCTTCCATATCCGTGCCGGTGGCGGCGCGAAACATGGTTTCCACCCATTCATGCCGCTGTGAAAGCGCCGCATCCATTTCCGCCGCTGCAAGGCCGCATGCCAGACACAGCGCCAACAGCCATGCCACAATTCTCTTCATAAAATCACCCGCGCAAGCTGCTGTAATAAGCTGCGCTTCGGGCGTACTGATACTGCCGCACGGCAATCACGCCCACAACAATGGCAAGGGCGATTGCCAATATGACAATCGCCGCCATCCTGCGCTTTCTTCGCTTCTTCATGCTTCCTCACGCCTGCGGCCACGCCAGATGAGCAGCACAATCAGCGCCGCAAGAACCGCCGCCGCCAGCGCCCACGCGCCCATTCTGAACCAATCGCCCGTCTGCGGCGTATCGTCAGTTTCGCCGATTTCTTCCACGGCGAACGTCCACGGCACAACGCCCACGCGGTCCATATACGCGTTGCCGAGCGTATCGGGCACCTTCAATGTCACTGTCAACTCCGTGCTGCCCTTGCCCTTGAACGTGCCAAGCAGCGTGTTATCCGTCAACTGTGCCGTTTCGGAGGGCGCAGCGTCGAAGATGGCCTTGTTGGCGCAGCTCACCGTCATTTGCAGCTGGCTCAAAAAATCCCGATCCTTCATACCTTTGGTTTCTGCCCGCATGTAGATGCGCACCTTGCCGCTGGTATCGTTTTTCACCGTAATCTTCTGCGTCAATTCGTCGCCCGGCAGCACATCCTTAAAATTTTCAAAGAGATCGCTGCTGGAATACGCACTGCCCGGCAGAAATACGAATTTCTCCGCGCCGCCCTCGTAGGTCACCGAGGCCGCCGCCAACGCGGCCACGCCGCTCAGCAGCATCAGGAGAGCAAGCAGTGAAACAGCTAATTTCTTCATCTTTCCCTGCCTCCTTATTACCAGCCGGCATTCGCCGGTTCGGCCTGAATCGCCTCGCCCAGAACTTCCACGCTGAGCGCATAGCCTGCGGGCGCGCGCCCGGCAATTTCATGGTACGAAGCGATCAGCGCGGGCGTATCCCCACCCGGCGCGACGGCTTCATTGCAATACCACAAGCTTAATCCCATTTCCTTCCAGCCGCTGTCACCCACGGTCATCTGATAATCCGTGCCATAGACCGGTACGCCGGGATAGATATTTCCCTTCTCATCTTTCCACGTTACCACGATCTGCGCGCGAATGCGGGCGCGCACATTGCCGGTATTCCTGAGTGATATACTGCCGTTCGCATCCCGATTCACGCTGACTGATACGCTGCCCGGTTCAAAGGTGTTGATCGTGGGTTCCGAGCGCGTCACGATGTACGCGCTCGTCAGCCCCACCGCTACAACCAATACCAGCGCTATGCCTGCAACCAGCAGGAGGTTCTTTTTCTTCATCCGTTTCATGGTCGCTCACCTCCCGCTCAGTAGGTTTTGCCATCGTTGCCATCCAGCCATTGGTCTTTGCTTCTTCTATTGTTGAACGTGATTTCAGCCTGTCCGTTCCGTACATCCTCGGGCTTTATCGTCTGTTCGGCCGAATCGGGCTCATATCTCCAGCTCCAGCCGGTATTCTGCGTGACAGTATAGATCTTGCCCGCGCTCAGGCCCTTGACGGTCACGCTTTTATTGCCGGTCACCGCCACGTGCAGCAACAGCCCTTTGTTATCCGTCACCGTAAACAGGAAGCTCTGATTTTCATCAATATCCTCGCAGCCGGTTACGCTGATCTTCAAATCGAAGGGCTTTACGTGAACCACGAAGTTTACGCGTTTGCCGCTTTCATCTGCAGTTACCTGCATCTTTTCATCGTGATTATCGCAGTCCGGATAATCGCATGCCTCGCGCCAGAACGTGACGAGCGCAGTCACATCTACGTCGCCAATACTCACAGTAAGTGAAACCGGCGTATCCTGCGTAAACGCAGCTGACGGCGGCGTTAAACTACAGTTCAGTAAGGGTGCTTCGCCATAGATACCCGTCGATGCGGACAGTTCTCCATCGAGGCCATGCTTCCATACCGCTTTGCCTACGAGATTGTCATCCTTGTAATTCGCGCTATCACCCAGATCGATCGCGCTGTCCTTGAAGGTCAGATGCGGCGTATACACCTTGACGGCAGCCGAACTGCTGACACTCTGCGCAGTTCCGGAACCCTCTGATTTCTTCGGTGTAACCGTTGCAGTCAGCGTGTATTCCGTATCTACAGCCAAATTCGCCAGATTCGTTCCCGGCGCGGGCGCGACTGCGATGTCCACAAATGCCTTCTGCCAATCTTCAATCGACGCACTATTCTTGGTTACAGTGCAATTCTCAACCAGATTCTCGGCCGTCAAACTGCCCAGCAGATACACGCTCTTATCCTGCGCTGCGATTTCGACAGGCTTGACCGACACATCCACAGGCGCCGCATCGTCAAGCGCCTTGATCTCCTTATTGTCCTTATCGTAAACGCCGGACTGCTCCGCATCGCCGGTGGGTACGCCGTTGCCGCCGAGGAAACCATCCTTGGGCGCAATCGTGTACTCGATAATCAGCTTCTTGCCGTAATTGGCATCACCATCCTTGGGCGAAGCCGAAATGAAATTCGCATTGAAGTCGAAACCGGTCACGGAAAGGGTATTCGTCTCTGAATCAACGGTCGCCGTTACACCCTCGGCCTCCTGTGGAGCGCTTTCAAAGCCGGTCCCATTATACGCATCCGTAGCCAATTTCACGCTACTTATATCGAAGTATTGGGTTACCACATCCCGTACAACAACTTGATTGCCCAAATCAACGTCTGGCGTCTGAATGTTACTGCTTATTTTCTGGAAAGCACTTTCCAGCGAATCACTAGCATCACCCGTTAAGTAATATCGATCACTGGTGCGATCAGCAGGATCATCTATTATTTCAAACCCCTTATACTTAACAGCATAATAGTCCTCCGACTGTGCAGTAAGCCCAATCCTGCTCGCCGTTTTAAAATTCGACGAAACATAGTTCAGGAACCTATTTCCAGCATAAACATCTGCTAAGTCTACATCTCCGCCGCTAAAAAAGCCATGTCTTTCGCGCCAAGCAGAGCCTTTTTTGCCATCGCACTTTTGTTCTTTCAACCCCAAATTAAAATAAACATAGCGTGGCCCATACAATTCTGCTTCGTTTGCACCTTGGAAAATACCCACGGCATAAACTGTCGCTCCGATATCGTCACCTTTTAAGGCTCTCGCTGCTTCAATTGCAGTATCAGCAACTGAAACATTGAAATCCTTTTCATTACCCTGTGTTGGCACACCATCAGTAAATAGAATAACGACCTTTTGGCGCATTGTATTCAAGCCCTTATAGTCGTAGCCGCTACTCAGCAGTTCCTTTGCCTTCAGCATTCCCATGCCCGTGTTTGTTGCCGATCCATTGGGATTTAAACCGGAAATCTGATCCTTTAAGTGCTTACTTCCATCTTGATCAACATACGTCCAATTCCCTTGAAGGCCTGCAACTACATTCGCTCCGGTGCCAAAAGTCACAATTGCCATACGATGATCGGACACATCGGCATCATACTTGTCATATACTTGTCCAATAAATGCATTGACTGCGGTTTTCATAGCTTCCTGGCGCGTTTTGCCATTGAAATCTCTTGTTGTCATCGAACTCGACTGATCCAGTACCAGCACGAAATCTACGGGTTTCGTATTGACAACGGTAGTCACTTTTCCGGTAGTGTAAGCCTCGATATGGACGGTATAGCTGCCGTTCTCGTTCATGGAAACACTTCTGTTCAGTTCAACGCCTTCGCTGCCCAAAACATCGTCGTTCATGCTTGCCGCGCGTAGCATCCTGCCGCCGCTCACATCCACCGCAGGCATGAACGGGCCAGCATTTGTGAACACCACCGTTTCCGGATAATAGGGCGTTTCAGCCGCCATCAGCAAATCTACATAATCCTCCGCCGTGCCCACCTCAGTGCGCTCGGCGTCCATTTCTTCCGAAAAGGCGCAGGGTGCGGAGAGCATCAGCAGCAACGCCAGCAACAGCGCAAGGAATCGGGATATTCTCTTCATCGCTATTTCCTCCTATTCCAGTCTGTCGCCCGGCTCACTGCGCGTCCGGCGCGATGGGCTGTGCCTCAGGGTCGACTGCCGTTTCATCCGAAACCAGCGGACTCAGCTTGCCATTCACGATCCTGCCCACGGGAATGCCCATTTCAGCATCCACCACAATGCCCGTTTCAGGATCGTAGCTGGCAATCATTTCGCCAATGCGCACATAAATCAATTCGTTGTTTTCCAGCGTGATCGCATCCAGCGTGCTGGTGTTCAGGGCGCGGCAAATCATATCTGCGGTCAGCCCGTCTTGCTGCAACCATTCCACCATATCTCCGCGCACGGGGCGCACGGCCTCGGTCGTGGTCTCCTCGCCGCCAAACGCAATCACACAGCGATAGTACGCCAGCAGCGCGCCCGCCTCGGCGGGAATCTGCAACACCGCGCCTTCGCCCACGTCTTCCCAGAGCTCCGCGCCCGTATCATCCGCGCCGCGCTTCTGCCAAATATAGCGCGCGCCCTCCACGGCCTCCGCGTAGCCGATGTTCACGCCGCCAGTCACGTTCCACACCTGCGGCGCGCCGAATTCAATTTTCACGGAAAGCACCAGCAAATCGCCGCGGACATAGCCGGACACGCCGGCCACCGCCACGCCATACCAGATCTCGCCATTGGCGCGGGTCACCTCCGCATGCACGGCCAGCTCGGTTCCGGCCAGCGGCAGCTGCGCGACGATCGCAGAATTCTCGTTCGCTGCTTCGCGCACGTTCACGGAATCGCAGGCCGTAATCGCAGTATAGCCTTGCAGCTCGCGTACGGCCGGTTCATCCTCAATCAGGCCTACGCGCTCCATCAGCGCGGTCAGGCTGGCGTAGCCCATGATATCGCCATCGTTCACATCATACTCGCGGCGACGCACTTCCCGGCCCGCATTGCCCTCGATGGTATGTACCGTGCTGCCAGACACGTATTCCACAATGCCCACATGGTCGGCGCTGCCGTCGCGCTTGCCCGTCACATCCTCTACCCAGTCGAAGAAAATCAAATCGCCCGACTCTGGGGTGTATTCGCCGCGGTGTTCAAACGCGCCGAGCCCAATCATGGCGTCCTTCCAGCCCTCGCAGCCGGCGCTGCGCGGCACGGCGCTGGACGGAATCTGCGCATAGTGCAGGCAGAAGGACACGAACATGGCGCACCACTCGGAATAGCTCGCGCCATACCAGTCGCCATAGCGGGTGTAGCCCTGCTGCTTGCCGCTGTCGTCTATGATGAAGTTGCGCTCGCTCTCGCGATAGCCCAGCTGTGTCCTCGCGATGGCAAGCAAATCCTCGCGCCAATCGCCGGTCAGCTGCACATCCTGGAAGGTGCGCTCCCAATCGGCGCTGTGCTCCACATCCACGCGAACCGCCACGGGCAGCTTCGCACTCGCTGAAGCCGTCATGCCCACGGCATCGGTCACAGTAATTTCAAAGGTGTGCACGCCGAATTCAGACGGCATGTGAGAAAATGCATATGCTCCCACCTCGGTCAACTCCGCAGACTGGCCGCAAACCACGCCGTTCACTTTCAGCGTGAGCGCATACGGCGCAACGCCGCCCGCGAACTCGATTCGTGCGGTCACGCTATCCTCGTTGGCAAAGGCATAGCGCCGATCCAGCGAAAGCTTTGCAATCAGTTTTTCCGGCTCGAGCGTCGGTTCTGCCGTAGGCTCCATGCTCGGCTCCGGCGTGGGTTCCATCGTGGGCTCCATGCTCGGTTCAGCCGTGGGCTCGGTTGCCGGTTCAGCCGTGGGTTCAACTGCCGGTTCAGCCGTAGGTTCATGCGTCGGTTCCGCCGTGGGTTCCACGCTCACCTCTGCCGTGGGTGCGTGCGCCGGTTCGGTCGTGGGCGCATGCGCCGGCCCAGCTGTCGCTTCACCCGCGTTTCCCGGTTCGGGCGCGGGCTGCTCGGGTGCGGGCGCTTCCTCCTTTTCGGGCTTGGCGGGTTCCGGCGCAGGCGCCGGTTCGGACACGGCCACGGGGGGTGTTTCCGAAATCGGCTCATCCGCAATGGTTCCACCCACGGGCAGCAGTACCGCCGCCAGCATGCAGACGGAGGTCAGGCAGGCCATCAATCTCTTTTTCATCACGTTCACCCTCCAGCTCATTCAGCGCTCGCCCAGCCGGTGGCTACCAGTGCGCTGCCGCCGTTGTTTCTGCTCTGTACCGCCTGCGCGTCGACATGGATTTCCACGCGGGCGTTCATGTAATCGTTGCTCAGCTTCGTATCGAAGGAAACCGTGTTGAACAGCGGCTCCGTGGCCTCGCCGGGCTTCAGGGCGCGGTTATAGTAATAATAGCCGTCCTTCTCTGTCCAATCGGCCGTGTTGATGTCCAGCCGGATATGATTGAAATTCAGCGTATCCTTCCGGCCCGCCGCGTCCGTAATCACCTTGTCCAGAGCGATGCGGGCGTAGAAATCGACGCTGCCATCGTTGACCACGTAGACCTTCTTGTCCACCGTCTGTCCGGGCAAAATGCCGGTGACGCCGTCCTCGGGGAAGGAGCGGCCGCCCGTGGTTTCCTCCCGCAGGTTCATGGAAAGCCTGCCCGTGGTAATCACATTGTAGGCGGTCTTTTCCGCGGTGAAATACGCCAGCGTACCACCCGCGACAATCGCCACGATACACGCAAGCAAGGCAAACAGCAGCAGGCGGCGCTTTCGGGGCCGCGCGCTTTCCACCGTTTCAACGGCGCTGTGCAGCTCGTTCGTATGATTTTCCATGATTATACGCTCCTCTCAACGCCGCGGATGCGGCAACTTGTATTCATTCTTCACAAACAGACCATACGAGGGCAATCCGGCGGCGACCGCAGCGGCTGCGCCCGATTATCCTCGTATGGCCTGCTCGAAAGAGCAGGCCGGGTAAGTAAGGGAAAAGCTGGATTAGCCGCCCAGGGATTGTAGTTCGCGCCGAACGCAGCGGTGAAAGCAGCATCAGCCGAGTCAAAGCCATCGGCCTGAACGCCAACCACATAGACGGGCAATTTCACGCCCTTGGAG
>CAKUDW010000028.1 GCA_934645275.1 uncultured Clostridia bacterium | reverse complement strand
TGCAGATGACATCCTTACCTCGCTGGTTGATAATGGTATCGGTGGCAATCGTCGTCTTGCCGGTCTGGCGATCGCCGATGATGAGTTCGCGCTGGCCGCGTCCGATGGGGATCATGCTGTCAATGGCCTTGATGCCCGTCTGAAGCGGAACGGAAACGCTCTTGCGTTCAATGATACCCGGCGCGGGCGTTTCAATGCGGCGGTAATCCTGCGCCTCAATCGGGCCCTTACCATCAATCGGCTCGCCCAGTGCATCCACTACGCGGCCGAGCAACTTTTCGCCCACCGGCACAGACACCACCTTGCCCGTGCGGGCCACGGGGCTGCCTTCCTTCACGCCTTCCTCGTCGCCCAGCAGAACCACGGCCACAGAATTCTCTTCCAGATTCAGCGCCATGCCGTACACGCCGTTTGAAAAGCGCACCAGCTCGTTGGCCATGCACTTGTCCAGACCGGACACACGCGCGATGCCGTCGCCCACCAGAATCACCGTGCCGACGTCATCCTCCACCACTTTCTGCTCATACTGGCGGATCTGCCGCTTGATAATTTTCGATATTTCTTCAGGTCTCAGCTGCATGGATTCAGACCACCTTTATTCTTGTTCCGTCAGATTTCGCCGCAGCTGCTCCAGCCGCGTGCGAACGGTGTTATCGTATCTTCTGCCCTGCAGATCGACACACACGCCGCCGATCAGTTCAGGATCGACGCGCAGATGCATTTCAACCTGCTTGCCGGAAATTTCAGAGAGACGTGCGCGAAGCGCCTCAACCTGCGCCTGTGAAAGTGGCGTGGCACTGCTGACCTGCGCCTCGGCGATCCCCTTCATTTCGTTGTAGCGCGCGCGATATGCCGCGGCGCACTCCGGCAGATATTCAATCGCCCCGCGATCTATCAGCAGCTTCATGAAATTTATCAGATAGGGATGTACGCTACCGCCAAACGCCTCGTCGATCAGGCCCTTGCGAACATCCGGCTCGATGCTGCGCGCATCCAGCAGGCGCAAATAATCCTTTTCCTGCTCAAAAATTGTCATGAGCTGCCTGAGCTCCGTCATGATTTGATCAGAAATCTGCTCGTCGCACGCAAGCTCAAACAGTGCGCTGCCATATTCCACGGCAAAACGGGTCATTTGTCATCCCCCGCATTCTGAATGAAATCCTCCACAAGGCGCGACTGATCCTCCGCGTTGATTTCACGGCCAACCATTTTCCCGGCAATTTCCACCGCCATATCCGAAATATCGTTCTTCAATTCGGAATACGCCTTCAAACGCTCCTGTGCAATTTCATTCTCTGCCCTGCGCTTGATGCCTGCCGCTGTCTGCCGCGCGCCGCTCACGATTTCATCGCCGCGACGATTGGCCTCCTCCACAGCCGCACGCACCAACAGATCGGCCTCGTCGCGCGCCGAGGACATCCGTCGGGTATATTCTTCCTTCATCTTAGCCGCCGAATCACGATCTGCTTCCGCCTTGACGTAGGTGTCGTCAATTTCCTGCTGTCGCCGGTTCAAGATATTCTGAACAGGCTTGAAGAGGAATTTTTTGAGCAGTAGCGTCAATATCAGCAGATTGCAAATCTGAAAGATCATCGTCCACGGCGTAATTGATACAAATTGCTGAACTTCCACGGTTCATTCCTCCTGCCTTCGCTGGTAAATCCCAAAAACAGGATTATGCGAACGGCTGAACGAACATCAGAATCAAGGCTACGATCAATCCGTAAATACCCGTGGTTTCTGCAATGGCACAACCCAGCAGCATTGTGGAAGTAACTTCACCCTTGCATTCCGGCTGGCGGCCGATGGCCTCCAGCGCCTTGGCTACGGCGTTACCTTCGCCGATACCGGGGCCGATGCCCGCGATCATCGCCAAGCCTGCACCGATTGCCGAGCAACCCATGATAAATCCGTGATCCGTAATACCGTTCATACTATTTCTTCCTCCTGTCGGTAAAGTCGAATTGTATTTATGTCATTCCTCACATGCGAGCTTGATATACATCATCGTCAGCATGCAGAAAATGAACGCTTGTAAAACGCTGGTGAACACATCGAAATAAAGCGAGAGTATCGCCGGAAGACCTACTTGAAAGATCGGAATCTGACTGAGTAGCTGCCCTGCTGCACCCGGGATAAGCCCCAATACCGCCGTAGACAGCGCTGACAGGCCGCTGTAAACCAGCAGCGTGACCACTGCGCCCGAGGCAATGTTGCCAAAATGCCTAAACGCCATGGAGATGGGCGTCGCCACTTCGCCAATGATGTTCAGCGGCGTCATGATGAACACTGGCTCGGTAAAGCCCTTTAAATAGCCGCCGATATGCTGAGTTCTGATTTTGTAATAGGTAATCAGTACGAACACCAGCAACGCCCACGCCAGGCAGGTGGAAAGATCGCCCGTCGGCGAATACATACCTACCAGGCTTACCAGGCTTGAGAACATCGAAAGTGAAAACAGTGCGCCGATAAACGGCACATAGCGCATGAATTTCTCGCCCATGTTGTCGCGCACCAGCTTGTTTACCATGCCTACCAAGTATTCAGCAACAATCTGTCGCTTTGAATTCGGCCTGATCTTCAGACCACGCGTGAGTATAATACTCACAATCACCAGCAGCGCCATCACTATCCAGGTGTTCACCACCGTTTCCGTGATGGGAATGCCGCCCAAAATCGGAATTTTGAACAGCACTTTCGCGCCGGTCACCTGTAAACCGCTCATTTAATATCACTTCCCTTGACCCGGTTTATGCGATCCAGCAGGCTCTTGAAAAGGATCACAATTCTTGGAAAGATCAGCGGCAGGCAGCAGGCCACCCAGTTAAGCTTCAACACCGCAACGCCCACCACCAACAGCGCGGCGCCTGCCAGCATGCGCGTAGAATAGCTCTTTTGGATGCGCAGCTTCGCTATCTTGGTAGCGTCTTCGTCCACTGCGCCCGCACCGTCGGCAATTTTGCGAATTGTGAACGCCAGCAGCAGGAAATTCCCCACGGCGAGAACGCAGCCATACAGCGCGCCGAGCCACACCTTCATTTCCATGCGCCCGACAGCTGCAAACACGACCAGCATCACCGCCGCCAACGCCAGCGTGCCAATCGCCACGCGCTTAACTTCTCTGTTTACTGCATCCTGCGGTTTCATCTTCGCTCCCTTCCACGGCTCTCACCCGCACGTTTCTTCAAAAATATGCTATCATCGAACGGCATTATTTGCAATATTTGCGCATAATAAATGTTTATTAAATCAAAGTAATTCATTTCTGCCGTTCACTACGTCTCTGAGCTTACCATAGTATGCCCCAATTATGAATAGACAAAATCAGACGGCTGTACCATTTTCAGTCATTTTGCAGGCATTGCCCAGTTTTTACGCGAAAAGAGGGGAGAACCGCCGCCAAACGGCGCGCATTCTCCCCTCTTGAACGCTCTTGTCTATATCAATTCAAAACAGTTTCCGGCTTCTGCGGCGCGGCAGCATGCCGCGGCTGCGGAACAAATTCCGTTGCAGGCGCGTCGGCACTTTCCAGCGTAAACGCGGACACCTCGTAGGCATTGCGAATCATGTACTCGCCATTTTCCAACAGCTTCTGATATTCTCTGGATTGCAGACGGCCGCTCAGCCGAAGCTGGTCGCCCACGCCAAAGCGCGCGGCATATTGGGCGTTTCGCCCCCAAGCGATGCAGGGAATATAGTCGCTCTTGCCGAAGGCGCGGTTCACGGCCAGCATCATATCGCATATTTCACGGCCAAATGGCGTAGAACGATAGATGGGCGGCTTGCAGAGCACGCCTGTGAGCGTCACCTTGTTCATGGTATCGTTTTCCGCGGTTTCGGCCATGTTCTGCACGAACAGCGTCACCATCAGCCGTCCGCTGCCATCCACCACCTTGTTATAGGAACGCACCTGTCCGCTCATCAACATCAGCTTGTCATAGTCTATCTCGCTGACGGCCAGCAGCTTGCCCGGTATGGTAACCGGCAGGCGATCTACCGCGCCCGACAGACGCTTTACCAGCAGCGTGCCTGCGTAAAAGGGTTCGTTCATCACTTCATGACTGAGCGTCAGACTGTCCTCGAGGCGACCGGCCGCCACGATTCGATTATTGGGATTTTCCATCGTATCACCTCTGGTTATTAAAGTACATGAATCGGTTGCCGAAGCGTATCTCAAACATCGCTGAAACGCGCTTCGACATGTCCATATAATTTATGCGCCAAAATCCGAATTCATGCCTGCCGGTGCCTGCTTTGCTTCCACAAACCAGCGATTTTCCTCTTCAAATATACAGGTCTCACGGCCCAGTATGCGCACCCTATAACGCATGCCTTGCCCGCCCGCTTTGGTAGATGACGCGCGGCGCACATCTAACAGCCTGTCCACCTCGAAGCGCCGTCCATCCGGCCATTCCACAGCCAGCGGCCGCCGGCATCCATCCGCCTCGCATGCCACAATCACCTTTACGTACACGCGACTTCGCATTCATATTTCACCTTCCCCGACGCCCGCCCGGAAGAATGACCGGCTCCTCCCGCGGATTGATTGCATTAATTTCGCCATCCGCCAGCAGGCTGGCGCGGCCAATGGCATAGTGACCAAAGCGCAGGCGAATCTGTTCCACCGCACCCTCCAACCTGTATCGGCGTTCGCGCTCAGTATCCGGAAACATGCACAGTTGCCCGTCGCCGTTCTGATCGCACAGCTCCGATACGCTCACGCCCAGGCTACGCACCGGCCGGTTCCAGCGGTAGTGTTCGCGAAAAAGCGTCTGCGCACTGTCCGCAATTTCGTTCGATAACGCCGTAGGCCGCGCAATCTTTCGCTGGCAATTCATGATATTCAAATCGCAGTCGCGCACCTGAAGTGAAACCACGCCGCCGCGCAGCCCGTCCGCACGCAGCCGCCCGGCCACACTCTCCGCCAGCAACAACAACACCAGATGCACGTCCGAATCGCAGGTCAGATCCCGCGGCGGCGTGGTGCTGTTGCTCACGGATTTTTCCATGACGATCTCGTCCACGCGCAGTACCGGACTAATATCATTGCCGCGTGCAAAATTCCACAGCATTTCGCCGCTCCTGCCCAATGCGAAGCGCAGCACTTCCACATCGCAGCTCGCCAGATCGCCGATGGTAAACAAATTTCGACTGTGCAATCGCCGCCGGGTCTTCGGGCCCACATACAATAGTTCTTCCACCGGCAGCGGCCACACCTTTTGCCGGTAGTTTTCCGGCGTAATTTCCGTAGTCGCATCCGGCTTTTTCATGTCGCTGCCGAGCTTTGCAAACACCTTATTGAACGATACGCCCACAGACGCCGTGAGTCCCAGCTCGTCTTTAGCCCGTGCGCGCAGCTCATTTGCAATCTCCACACCGCTGAGTCGATGCCCAGTCACATCCAACCATGCCTCGTCCAGCCCGAAAGGCTCAATATAATCGGTATAATCGGCATAAATGCTGCGCATCATGCGCGCGAAGCGTGCGTATTTCTTAAAATCGGGCGGCACGATTTTCAGCCCCGGGCACTTCTGACGCGCCTGCCATATCGTCTCGGCAGTCTTTACGCCCATGGCCTTGGCCAGATTATTCTTGGCCAGAACGATGCCGTGGCGCGCTTCCGGATCGCCGCATACCGCCAGCGGCACACCCCGCAGCGACGGATTGCAGGCGCATTCCACACTGGCATAAAAGTTATTCAAATCGCTGTGCAATATACACCTCATTGCCGAAACCTCCGCGATTTAATAATATCGAACAAATGTTCTGTATTCATATTATAGCACATTTGTTCGATTTTGCAATCGAACATCCAATTAAATTGCGCCGGTAATTTCCGGCAGAACAAATAGCGCTTGCCGCATGAAAAAAAGAATGCTATAATTACTGTAATTACGGCAGTGCTGTGAATGCCATTCGGGAAGCGAGGATTAAAATTGAAGCGAGTCAACGTTGGCTGTGAAGCGCACGAGGGCGGCCAGGTACACGGCCAGCTGATCCTAGGCGACGCTATAGAGCGCCTGCAGGCACTCAGCCAGACCCACGCCGGACAGATAAAACTGATCTATCTGGACCCGCCGTTTCAGACGGGTGATAAATTCTATATGCGCGTGCGCGTAGGTGAAAACGAATGGCGCACCGGCCGCGGCAGCCTGAATCTGGAAAGCTTTTCAGACACGCATACCCGTGAAGAATTTCTGGATATGATGCGGCAGGTACTCGAGGTGTGCCGCCTGCTGTTGCGCGATGACGGGATGATTTTCACGCATATCGACTACCGTACCCATCCCTATCTGCGGCTGATGATGGACGATATCTTTGGCGAGGATAACTTCCTTAATGAAATCATCTGGGTATACCAGTCCGGCGGACGCAGCCTGAAGCATTTCAGCCGCAAGCACGACGTCATTCTCTTCTATCGCCGCTCCGCACACTACGATTTCAACGTGGAAGAAGTCATGGCGCCGCCAGCCGAACCGAAACGCAACCACATGCGTCGCCATGTAGATCCGGATGGCCGCATCTACCGCTCCATCCGCGCTAATGGCCGCGTATATACCTACTACGACGATGACCCCGTAGCGCCTACCGACGTATGGAACGACCTTTCACATCTCCAACAGCGCGACCCGGAGCGTACCGGTTACGACACGCAAAAGCCGCTGTCGCTGCTGGAGCGCATCGTAAAGTGCGGCTCACGTGTGGGCGATACGGTGTTGGACCCTTTCTGTGGCAGCGGCACCACGCTGGAAGCAGCTAAGCGCTGCGGACGCAATTTCATCGGTATAGACCGTTGCCCGCTAACGCTGAACATCGCGCGCCGCCGCCTTCAAGGTGCGGAATATGCGCTGTACTATCCGCCCTTTGAGGGCTTGCCCGAATTGAGCGCCGCAGCGCTGCCGGGTATCGGTTTTTACCATGTGACTCTGAACGATTTCCGGCTGGAACCTGGCGTATGTGCGCGCAAATTTGCGGCGCTGGACACGGTGGACAACTGGTCTGTCGGCTATATCCGCGGCGATAAATACGTCGCCATGGCCGAAAGCCTGCGCACCCGCCGTACACCGAAACTGGCTGTCGCCCTGGACGCGCCGGTCTATTCCGGCACGCTGGCGCTATGCATCAGCGATGTGACTGGACGGACGTTCATTTATGAAATAGAACCTCAGTCTGTTCATACTGACTTAACAAGCGCAGCTTATAATAATTTGGAATGACGAAGCGGAGGTCGTAGCATGCTGTTGAGCAATGGCGATCTGGTAAAGATGCGTAAGACGCATCCCTGCGGAAACGATCTGTGGCGGATCACCTACGTGGGCGCGGACATCAAGATCAAGTGTGAAAAGTGCGGCCGCATCGTAATGCTGGATCGACCCACATTTGAAAAGCGCGTGAAGAAAATCGTGGAACAAGCGCCGCCCGAGCAGGTATGAAACGGCTACTGAAGGCGGTTGCCGTGCTGGCGGTCGCGGTTATAGTCTGCATACTGATTCGCACGTTCGTGTTTCACACCTCGCGCGTGGAGGGTAGCTCCATGGAAGCCACGCTGCAAAGCGGTGATATCGTGCTTATTACGCGATTTGATTACCGTTTCGGCCAAACGCCCTCGCGCGGCGATATTGTGGAATGCCGCTTTCCCGGGCGCAGCGGCGTATACATCAAGCGGGTAGTCGGCCTGCCCGGCGACGAGGTGATCTACCGCGACGGACGCGGTTATGTGAACGGCGAAGCGCTCTCCGAGCCCTACGCCACCGGTCCGTTTGAGGACTACACCGCTGTTCTGGGCAAAAACGAATATCTTGTTCTGGGCGATAATCGCGGCGAAAGCTACGACAGCCGCGCGGAGGACATGGGTTTTCTGAATGCAAATTGCTTCATCGGCCGCGTTCGCTGCGTGCTTTGGCCGTTCAGACAGATTCAATAATCTAATCATCGAATCGAGGTACTTTGATCCATGGAAGAGAATAAAAACTTGAACGCCGATCAGGCGCAGTTCAACGAAACCAACGCGCAGCCGGGCAGCACTGAAGCGAACAGTGCGGGGGAAAACACGGCTGAAAGCAACGCGGCGCAGGAAGCCGAAAATGTAAAGGACGCGGCGCAGGGCGGCGTACAAAAGCCGAAGAAAGACTGGAAAAAGGAGACGCGCGACTGGATCGTTTCCATCGCGGCGGCGCTGCTGATCGTGTTTGTGATTCGCAATTTTCTGTTCCAGATCATTCGCGTGGACGGTGATTCCATGTATGATACGCTGCTGAACAACGAGCGCCTGTTCGTATCGGTACTGGATGTGCGGCTGAACGGTGTGAACCGTGACGATATCGTCATCTGCCATTATCCGAATCGCGGCAGCACGAATTTCGTCAAGCGTGCTGTAGCCGTACCGGGCGATACGGTCTACCGTGAAAACGGCGTGACCCACGTCGTCTATGAAACGACGGACGAAAACGGTGAAACGACGGTCGTGGATGAAATGCTGGACGAACGTTACGGTCTGTATTTCCCGGGCGGTTCTTCCGACGATTATGCGCCGTACACGCTGGGGGAAAACGAATATTTCGTCGTGGGCGACAACCGCTACAACAGCCACGACTCGCGCGACTGGAACGATTCCTCCCCCGTCAACGACGTCGGCCCGATCACCGGCGACATGCTGGTGGGCAGAGTACGCAGCGTGATTTTCCCGTTCTCGAACATCCGCAGCGTCAGCTGAAATTTTCCGTTTAAAGGAGTTCATGGATGAAAAAGAAGCAAAAGCGTGCAGTTCAGATCATTGCCATTGTGCTGGCCGCGCTGCTGGCGGCGGGCGCGGTGGTTTCCGCAGTGTTATCGCTGGCCTATGCCGAGGAGGCCGCGTCGTCCGCGCCCGTGCAATGCACGCTGAAAATGGAATATCTTGCCGAAGAACAAGCGCTGCGCATATCGCAGCGCCTTCTCTATGTCAACACGTCAGATACGGCGCTTGACCGATTGATCTTCTACGCGCCTGCAAACATGTTTCGCCGCGAAAGCGCGCTGATGTATGATGCAGAAAGTATCGAAGCCGCTTTTTCCTACGGCTACACGCCCGGCGGCATCGAGCTGCTGAGCGTGCGCGCTGACGATGAAGCCGCAGACTACGGCTTCCAGGGTGAGGATGAAATCTACCTGCGCGTCGCCTGCAATATTCCTGCTGGTGAGAGCCGCGCCATTGAGTTTGAATACTACCTGCTCTTTACTGAAACCAACGCCTTTCTGGGCTGCGGCACGCTGGACATACGCCTGAGCGATTTCTGTTTCATTCCGGCGCGGCTGGACAGCGAAAATCAGGACTTTGCGCTGCATGCGCCGCTGCATTTCACACGCTATATCGATTCTCCAAAAATGGACGTTCTCGCCGAGATTACCCTGCCTGACACGTTCGCGCTGGCAGGCACGGGCGTGGAACAGGCAGAAGACGCCGGTGCGCATGCGCGGCTATGGCGCATCGATGCGAAAAACGTGCATGACTTTGCGCTGAGCTTTGGCCGCCGCTGGCGCGAATATGCACGTGAAACTGCCTCCGGCGTGCAGATTCGCTGCCTACTGAATGCGCGCGGCACGGCGAATACGGTGCTGAATATGGCCGAGGACGCCGTGAATACGCTGGAAATGTGGTTTGGCCCCTTACCCTCTGGACAGATCGACATCGTTCAGTCAGATTATGGTGTGGGCGCGCTCGCGCATACGGGCTGCCTGTGGTTGAATGAAGAGACGCTCTCTGACCGAACAAAACTGCGCCGCGAAATATACTATTTCTTTGCCCAGCAATATTTCGGTCGCAGCGCCTATGCCGAGCCATCGGCGGACGCATGGCTTTCCGACGCGATCTCTGAATATCTCAGCTATCTGATTCTTGAAGAGATTGACGGCCACGACGCCTATCTGCGTGCGCTAAATGAAAACATCGTACCCGCGCTTCAGCTCACGATTCCTGGCGGCGTAAATGTCGCCAGCGACGCCGCACTCTTTGATGAAACGGAGTACCGCATTGTCATCCGTGATCGCGGCGCGGCTGTGTTCCACGAGCTGCGCACCGCCATGGGGCACGATGAGCTTTTAGCCGGACTGCGCCGCTTCTATGAACTCGGTCAGCAGCGCGACGTACTCACCGAAATGGATCTGCTGCATTCGCTCAACGATGCCAGCGGCCGCGACTGGGAGAATTTTCTGACCGACTGGGTATTCAACATCGGCGATTATGTGAATCAGCAGATCGATTTTCTGGATTAGGCCTGGCTTTGGAAAAAACATTCTTACACTTCTTCGATATCTATAAATCTGTAAAACCAATTTGGAACTAATTCTGAATTCCATCTCTTTCTTTAACCGAAAAGGGACAGTACGTTTTGCATTGTCCCTTTTGCCGGCTCATTGTACTCAATATCCATTTTATAAAAACGGCCAACAACGCAAAAGGTTGTTGGCCGCCATGTTTTTCTTTTCTCAGAATCGCTCCGGATAATACTTCACATTCGCGTCCTGAATCCACTTTTCCACCTGCGCATTATAGGCGCTGGTTTTCAGTTCCACAGCATAGGTTTCGCGCAGCATATCTTTCACGCTGTCAAACGGCGCGGCGCCTGCAGGCACATCTGCCAAGTAGCGCAAGATGCGATAGCCGGAATCGGTTTTTACCAGGCCGGAAATACTGCCGACGTTCGGCAACGCCATAGCCGCATCGCGGAATTCGTCGCCGCAGAGCGTGCTCTGGTTGGAAACGCACACGCCTGCCTCGCCTGAACCACCGATTTCGGCCATTAGGCTCTCAAAGTCTTCGCCCGCATTCAAGCGGTCGAGTATCGCCTGTGCCTGCGGCTGCAACGCAGCGTAGAGCGCGTCCAGCGAAGCCATCTGGTCGCTTTCACCAAAGGCCAGCGCGTCCTGAATGCCAGCATACTCAGTAGCCTGTTCATCGCTGAACGGAATTTCAATATACTGTATTTTGCGCACGCCCTCCGGGTTCCATACAGGCGTGCGCCCGCTCTGCGTGTCGGCCTCATATTCAGTAAAGTCTGCCGAGTACTTCATTTCATCGCTCACCAACTGGCTGTCATAGAATTCGCGCAGCTGAGCGTCCGTCACATCCATATCGCGCGTCACATAATCGTAGAGCTTATCGCGCCAGGCCTGTTGCTGTGCTTCCTGCAGGAGCGTATCGTAGGCATAGCCGTTTTGATCGAGATACTCTATCGTTTCCTGACGAATTTCATCCTCGCTCTTGCTCTCGTCGTAGCGGAAGGCCATGTAATACTCGACGTTCGCCTCGTAATCGCTGCGCACGCTTTCCTCAATGGCGCTCTTTTCATCTTCCGTCAATTCGTAAACGCCTGCTTCCTTTGCCTTGAGTTCCAACAACTTTGTTTCCACCAGCCCGCTCAACACCTCATGCTTGGCGCTGTCGGCGTAGTCGGCCTCGCTCATACCCATGAGCTGATAGTAGGAGGCGATCGTCTGGTATTCCGCAGAGGCCTCCGCCACCGTTACCACGCCGCCGTCAAACTCGGCCGCCGCTGCGTCCGGATCGCCGTTCGCAGTCGCCGCAACGGTAGACACGCCCGCTATCGAAGCAGATGACAGTTTATTATATTTCACAGTGACAACCACGGCCCACGCGCCCAGCGCAGCGGCCAGCACCGCCAGCGCGACGCACGCCGCGGTCAACTTCTTTATTCTGTTCATTGATTTCCACCTCCGGATTCCAATTGGCGGGCAATTTGCCCTTTACCGCATAAATAATAGCACAGAATTGTGTCTGTGCTATTATGAAAGGCCAATGTCATTGAATTGTACGTTTTCACGCCTTGTTTTCGCCTACCAGCATGCACAGGTAAGCCGCTGCGGCGTCGTATCTGGCGTCGTGCGGATGATCGCCGCCGCCGTACCATTTCTGGCACTTGCGAGCGATGAACTCGCGCGAAAGGCCAAAATGCTCGCAAAGTTCTTCCAGCTTCGGAGGCTTGAGCACCTTCGGATTCTGTTTAAGCGGAATGTGCGCTTCCTCGGTGTAGTGCCTGAGCGTGCAGAAAATAGGATAGTCCGGGAAACGCACGCCGATGCGCGCAAACTCACTGCGGATATAGCGCAGGTCGCCGCCGACATCGTGGCCGATTACCAGCTTACAGCCATCAAAATCGCGGTAGATTTCGTCCGCACGATAGGCAAAGACGTCGCCGCCGGAGAGTTGCTTGAGCTGATACACTCCCAGTCCGTGTACGCGACGGGCATAGCGGTTAATGCTTTTGGCTTTAAAATAAAAGTTCTTGCCGCGTACCCTGCGACCCTCAATGATGAGATAGGACAGCTGTATGATACGGCTAGGATGATTGCCGTCCAGCTCCACATCCACGGCGATCCACTTGTCCGGTTTCTTAAACAGATTTCTGATATCCAACACTGATTTATGCTCCAAACATTCGTTCAATATTTTTAAGCGTCGCCTCTACATTGCGGTGCGGCGTAGCGAGATTCATGCGGAAATAGCCACGGCCCGCTTCACCAAAGTCCGTACCAGGATTGAGTCCCACATGTGCCTTTTCCACCAGCATGCGCGCAAATTCCTCGTGCGAAACGCCCGCATTGCGGCAGTCCAGCCACATCAAATAGGTGCCCTCCTGCGGCGCACAGCTGATCTGTGGAATGTGCGCCCGAATATACTCCACGGCAAAGTCGCGGTTTTCCCGGATATATTCGACCACCGCATCCATCCACTTGTCGCCGTAGGTATAGGCCGCCATCTGTGCAATCGCACCGAAAATATTCGGCGTGCTCGCATGGCAGCGTTCGATTTCGTCGTGAATCCGCGCGCGCAGCCCTTCGTTGCGCACGATAATCGACGACTGGCGCAATCCTGCCAGATTGAACGACTTCGTAGCCGAGGTCAGCATCACGCAGTTGTCCGAATCTTTCAGGCTTAGAATGCGCACGTGTCCCGGGCCACTCAGGTTGAAGTCGGCATGAATCTCATCCGCCACTATCGTCACGCCCCAACGATTGGCCATATCCAACACGCGCTGAAGCTCTTCGCGCTGCCAGACACGCCCCACCGGATTGTGCGGGTTACACAGAATCATCAGCTTCACGCCGTCGGCCATCTGTTTTTCAAGCAGGTCAAAATCCATATGCCATCCGTCGTCTTCGCAAATCAGCCTGTTTTCTACCAGCGCGCGCCCAAACATACGCGCTGCGCGGAAAAACGGACCGTACACCGGCGGCTGAATCAGTATTTTATCGCCGGGCTCGGTAAGACTGCGCACGCAGAAAAAGATGCTGTCCACCACGCCCGGGCTGTACATGATCCATTCAGGCTGCACTTCCATGCCATAGCGGCGCTTTAGCCAGCCGATCTCCGCTGCCTTTTCCTCGGCAGAATTCTCTGTATAGCCAAATATTGCATGCTGAGCGCGTGCCTGAATCGCCTGCGCCACCTCCGGAACGGTTCTGAAATCCATATCAGCCACCCACATGGGGATGACGTCAGCCCGGCCAAATACCTCCCCGCAGGCGTCCCACTTTTCGCAATGGGTGCCGCTGCGATCCACAAAAGTATCCAGATATGTACGATAGAATTGATC
>CAKUDW010000027.1 GCA_934645275.1 uncultured Clostridia bacterium | reverse complement strand
GCAAAGCTTTTCCATGCCGATGTCCGTCTTCGGCGGGAATACTTCAAATGAAAATGCAGAACGCTCTTCCAAAATTTCCGGTACAGTCATTTTAATAACCTCCCACACAGGTGTTTTGTATATGCAAAGAATATAATTCTTGTCATATCTATTCGATTTATGATAACATAAACGGCGCGGATGTGCAAGCGCGCAGCAAGCAAAACCGCCTTCTTTTTCGTCAAATTTTGGTGAAAAGAAAGCGCTGCGTCATGCCGGAACATTCGGCGTACACGGTGCAGCTGCCATCGTCGCGCGCCTGCAGGGTGATAATCGCATTCTTATCGCCGCTGAGCATTTCGCGCACGGCCGCTGCCGGATCATCCGTTTCGATCTCGTCAAAAAACACATCCCGCATCTGATTGCCCGAACAGCTGTTTCCAATTTCGCGCACCACTTCGTATAGCGCCATGCCGCATCCTCCGTTTCATTATAGACAGCAGTTTCGGGCCGGGCGGATAACTGCCCGGCCCGCACGTTCAGAATCAGCTCGCCGTTCTGAGCACCACGGTACCGCCAGTCAGGTCGGCGCTGAGCACTTCGCCTTCCACCACGGCCTCGCGGCCCATGATGTCCGTCAGCGTTACCTTACCGCCGCCGCACTCAATGCGCATCACGTTTTTCAAAACCTCATTTTCAGGCTTTTTCTCGTTTTTATATACGGTAGACAGGCACATGGTTCATCCCTCTTTTCAAATCGTTCATGCATTCAGCGCCGCCAGCACAGTGGAGAGGCGCATATTGCCCTTTTCAAAATCAGATACCGCCTGCATGACCTGCTCGTAGGCGGTGTTCTCGCCCATCTCGTTGAGCTTTCCGGCCAACTGGGCCAGTTCGTTGGCATGGGCGGCGTTATGGCCGACCATGTACTTCATCAGCGCGATCAGTTCCTCGCGCGGATCAACGTTCTGGCAACCGGCACAATCGTGGTCACAGTCCACGGGGCGGTCGCAGTGGCTGTGGTCGTGAGAATGCTCGTGGGTATGCTCATGCGCATGCTCGTGGTCATGGTCGTGCGCAATGCCATGGGCGTGCATATATTCATGGTCATGCTGATTCATAATAAATCCTCCCGTAATTATTAAAGTGTCTCCGCTTACGCGCATATTATACATCGCAAAAAGCGGTTTGTCAAAATATCCCCCGCCTTGGCTTGCAAAAAATGTATCCTTGGCGTAAAATACATTCATAAAGGAGTGATTTCATTGACCGACGAGCTCATTCACGGCCACGACCACGAATACCTGCATGCGCACGGCATAGAGCATACCCACGAGCATGAGCATGACCACGAACACGCCCACTGTCACGGTGCGGGCCATGGCCACGTACATGAAAATACACGCGCCGTGCTCAACCGTCTTTCCCGCGCCATCGGACATTTACAGTCCGTGAAGCGCATGGTGGAAGAGGGACGCGACTGCAGCGAAGTGCTGGTACAGATCGCTGCGGTGCGCAGCGCCATCGATAACACAGGCAAGATCATCCTGCAGGACCATCTGAAGCATTGCATCATCGACGCCGCTCAGGAAGGCGATCTACAGGCCATCGACGACCTGTGTCAGGCCATCGATAAGTATATGAAATAGCACGCATCGTCGGGCCGCTCGCTTCGGGCGGCCTTTTCATATATATTTAACAATCAGTGTCTCTTGACTCTGACGCAGCGTCATCCCCTATACTGGGTGGCACGCGGAAAGGAGCGATATTCTGCCCATGTTTACCGTAAAGGAAGTCAGCAATCTCAGCGGCGTGAGCATACGCACACTGCACTATTACGACGCCGTCGGCCTGCTGCCGCCAACACAGCTTAGCGCGGCGGGCTACCGGCTCTATGACGGCGCGGCCATGGCGCGCCTTCAGTTGATACTGCTATTTCGTGAGCTGAAATTCCCGCTGAAAGACATCAAGGCGATACTGGACAGTCCGAATTTCGACCGCACGCGGGCACTGGAGCAGCAGCTGCAGCTGTTGCTTTTGCAGCGCGAGCACATCGACAATCTGATCGACCTGATCCGTGGAATAAAATTGATAGGAGTGAAACCGTTTATGGTAGATTTCGGGGCATTTGACACGCGCAAGATCGACGAATACGCCCGCAAGGCGCGTGAAAGCTGGGGGAGCAGCGCGGCATGGCAGGAATACGAACAAAAAGCCGCCGGCCGCACGAAGGCAGCAGAACTGCAACTGATGGGCGACCTGATGGACGTCTTTCGTGAATTCGGCGCGATTCGCGATGCTGATCCTGCCGCTGCGGGCGCGCAGGCGCTCGCAAAAAAGCTGCGCGATTTCATCAGCGCAAATTTCTACAACTGCACGCCGGAGATCCTGCGCGGCCTAGGTGCGATGTACGCCGGCGGCGGTGAAATGACGCAGAACATTGACGATGCCTGCGGCGCGGGCACGGCTGAATTCGCCGCGCGCGCCATCGAACACTTCTGCAAGGCGCAGGCAATAAACCCACGCTGAGAAAAGCTGGGCGAACGTGCCGTTTTTCTCCCAATCCGGCAAAAAATGCCGCTCGCGGCATTTTTTGCGCGCTCAGAAGGTAAGTTCGCACGTGTCGTCGAAATACCGTTTAGAATTCAAGCGCCTGCGGAGGTAAACGCACATGAACAGCATCCAAATGATTCACCGGGAACCGCCGCGGCAGCCCCATGCCGCACACCCCTTCGGCCTGGAAGCCGCCCGGGCTGCGCTGGCCTTCCACCGCAGCCTGCCCAACTACTGCGAAACGCCGCTGGTCTCGCTCAGCGCCCTTGCAGAGGCGCTCGGCGTGGCGTCCATTCACATCAAGGATGAAAGTCGCCGCTTTGATCTGAACGCTTTCAAGGTATTGGGCGGCAGCTACTGCATTGCCCGCATACTGGCCGAGCGTTTCGGGCTGCCTTCGGTTGATTTTATCGCCCTGACGCAGCCCGAACTGCGCGCCGCCATTCGCGAAATTACCTTCGTAACGGCCACGGACGGCAATCACGGCCGCGGCGTAGCCTGGACGGCCAACCGGCTCGGCAGCGGCTGCGTGGTCTATCTGCCCAAGGGCAGCGCCCTCGAGCGATTGGAAAACATTCGCGGGCTCGGTGCAAACGCCAGCATTACCGATATGAACTACGACGATACCGTGCGTTTCGCCCGCGCGCAGGCGAGGGCGAACGGCTGGGTGATGGTGCAGGATACCGCCTGGGATGGCTACACTGAAATCCCCACGCGCATCATGCAGGGCTATACCACCATAGGCTGCGAGATCGCAGCACAGCTCGGAAACATCCGCCCGACACACGTCTTTCTTCAGGCTGGCGTGGGTTCAATGGCCGGCGCGATGGCGGATTTTTTCATGGATCTGTATTCCGATGCGCCGCCCGTGATCACCGTGGTCGAACCGTCGAACGCCGATTGCATCTTCCGGACGGCTGCGGCGGGCGACGGCAGGCTGCACAGCGTGGGCGGCGATCTGAGCACCATCATGGCCGGTTTGGCCTGTGGCGAGCCGTGCAGCATCGGCTGGAAAATGCTCGAACGCAGTGCACAGAACTACGTATCCATGCCCGATTATGTAGCGGCCAACGGCATGCGCATTCTGGGCAACCCGCTGGGCGGCGATCCCCGCGTGATTTCCGGTGAAAGCGGCGCATCCGCCTTTGGCTTTGCCGTTGAAGCGCTACACAATCCGGAGCTTGCCGGGATACGCGCGCAGCTCAGGTTGAACGCAGACTCGCGCCTGCTATGCATTTCTACCGAAGGCGCTACCGACCGCGAAAATTACCGCAAAATCGTGTGGGAAGGCGCATATTCCCGTTAAAAGAGCACCGCAGTAGAAGCGCGGCTCCAGCCACGCCCATGGGCTGTGCCGCCAGAAGTTCCGCCCCGGGCGCTTTGTCGGTTCTTATTCAATCCTGAAAATGTAAATCCGGCGCGCATTGCGTCGGATTTACACTTACCGGGCTCGCATACCGGCTTTGCCGGCAGGCTGACGGCGAGCGCAGACCCGCCGTCGTCAGTCAATGAGTTGCCCGTCAGAATTTGAACGCTACCTTGAAATCGCCATACTTGCCGGTGGCATACTCGAAGGCCTTTTGCCAATCTTTCAGTTCAAAGATGCTTGAAACCACGCCGTCGGTGGGCAGCGTGCCGTTTGCGATGTTTTCAATCACGTAGGGGAAGCAATAGGGGCTCAAATGCGAACCGAGCACGTCGAGCTCTTTGCGGTCGCCTATGATCGACCAATCCAGCGTGGTGGGTGCGCCGAACACCGAAAACTCCACAAAGCGGCCTAGCTTGCGGATCATCTGCATGCCCTGCGTCACGGAAGATGGATGGCCAGTGGCCTCGATGTAGGTATCGCAGCCATAGCCGTCGGTCAGCTTCATAATTTCCTCAACTACGTTCACCTTGCTGGGATTCCATACGATGTCCGCGCCAAATTCCTTCGCCTTTTCCAGTCGATTAACCAGCATGTCCAGCACAATCAACTTTTTCGGATTGCGCGTGCGGGCATAAGCAACCATGCCCAGACCCAGCGTTCCCGCGCCGGAGAGCACCACGATATCCTCGGCATGAATATCCGCGCGATCCACGCAATGCTTGGAGCAGGCGTAGGGCTCGATGCAGATGGCCTGTTCCAGCGTCAATGCTTCGGGCACGGCGTGTATCACGGCGTGCTTGGCGGGAATGCGCACATATTCGGCCATGCCGCCGCACACATCATTGAAGAAACCGTATATCTTATGGGGCTGGCACATCCAGTAATGCCCGCTCTTGCAAAATCTGCACTCGCCGCAAGGTGCGATCTGATCTACGGCGATGCGGTCGCCTTCCTTCCAGCCCTTCACATTTTCGCCTGCGAACACCACGCGGCCCAGGAATTCATGCCCGGGAATGAACGGCGGCTGCACCCACGACGGCTGCGTTCCATCGTCGCTGCCCCAGAACATGTCCGCGCCATGCTGACACTTCAAATCGCCCGCGCAAATGCCGCAGCCCTCCGTTTTAATCAGGATATCGTCCGCGCCGCATTCCGGCACGGGATAATCCTCTATGTAGCGGTAATCGGTCTTGCTGAAGGCCACCAGCGCCTTCATCGTCTTTGGATACGCCATTTTTTCTACCTCCCTGAATACATATTCTGTCTGTCGTTTTAAAGGTTTTCCGCACGCATGCGCTTCGCGCTCAGTACACCGCGAATGACCAGGCTGGCCACAAATGGCAATAGCCCCACGAGGGCAGCCTTTGCCAGATTCGCTTCCTTGTCCATGATGTAGTAGCCCGCAAAATAGAGATAAAGCAGGCCCACGCCCAACCCCAGCGCCTTACCAATCAGCCTCGCCCACCACTTTGCGGGCATGAAGCGACAAAACAGCGCCTGCACGCCGCCCATAAATGCGTTTCCTGACAGCACCGCGCCGACCAGTATCACCAAATTCATATGCTCACCCCATCCAAATTGAATATCAGCCCATGCCGGTAAACAGCGAGAGCAGCAGCCATGCCGACGAGAGCAGGAAACACAGCAGCAGCGCCGCGATTGTTCGCCGCTGCGACGCCTTGCCGTTCAGATACAGCCATGCCGCCAGTAGCGCAGCGTAAATCAATTCGTGGCCGAACAGCTGAAGCTGCGTCAGCACCGCGCTCGCGCCGCTGCGGCGCAACGCAAACAGAACGAGCGTGGCCGCCGCCTCCAGCAGCGCCATCAGCGCATGAATCCGCCCAAGCAGCGCGCCGGATTCGACAAAGCCGCAGCTCACGCCGCCAAAACGCAGCAACAGATAGCCCTTTACCCAGTTCAGCGCCATGCCGAAACCCGCAACCAGCGCCGCCACCGGCAGGTAGGCCAGCCCTCGAACGCCCGCATAGCCATCGGCCGGATCCAGAGCGCCCGTCAGCGCCAGCGCCGCCCAAAGCGGCAGCTCGCACAGCAGCCAACCCTTCCAGCTGCCTGCTCTGCAAATCGGGCGCAGGCGCGCGCAAAATCCATCCATGCCCTTCTATGCCCCGGCGCGAATGCGCTCACCGGTGTCGATATCGAACAGATGCGTCTTTTCCGCGTTGAATTTCAGCGCCACAGGATCGCCGCGATCGTAGAATACAGCATCCGCCGTGGTGAGATTGAGCAGGTTTTCGCCTACGCGCACGCTGATACGGCGCTCGTCACCCAAATCTTCATATATGGCCACGGGAATGGTGCTCGCGCCGGGCGCGGCGTCGTAATCGATCAAAACATCCACCGGCCGCACGCCCAGGGTGAGCGTCATGCCGTCATGCACGACGCCATTGTACCTGTCGGGCACACGAATGCGGAGCCCGCTGCCTTCAAAGGTAAATACGAAGCCGCCGTCCACGCGCGCAATGGTGGATTTGAGCAGGTTCATCGGCGGTTCCCCGATAAAGCCCGCCACGAACACGTTCACCGGATCATCGTAAACCTCCAGCGGTGTTCCAATCTGCTGCAATTTGCCCATGTCCATAATGGCGATGCGATCCGCCAGCGACATGGCCTCCATCTGGTCGTGCGTCACGATGATGGTAGTACACCTGATTTCATGGTGCATGCGCTTGATTTCATAGCGCAGCTGCTGACGCATCTTGCCGTCCAGATGCGAGAGCGGCTCATCCAGCAGCAGCAGGCCAGGCCTGCGCACCAGCGCGCGCGCAATGTTCACGCGCTGCTTCTGGCCGCCGGACAGTCCCGTCGGGCGCATATTCAGAAGCGGTTCAATCTTCATCAGCTTCGCGATGCGCGCCACGGATTCGCGTATCTCCGCCTCGGGCACGCGCCGCGCGCGCAGATTGAACGCCAAATTATCATACACCGTCAACGGCGGATAGAGCGCATAGTCTTCAAACGCCAGGCCAATGCCGCGGTCGCGGGGCGGCAAATCGTTGATGCGCACATCTCCGATGCTGATATCGCCCGCTGTAATTTTTTCCAGTCCGGCAATCATGCGCAGCGTTGTGGATTTGCCGCAGCCCGACGGCCCGAGTATGCCCAGAAATTCGCCGTCGCGGCATTCAAAGGAAAGGTCATTCACGGCGAAATCATTCTGGCGCTTCCGGCGCAGACCGCCGCTATTTTCATAACGCTTATAGACGTTTTGCAATTTCAGAATTGCCATCAGCGCGCGCCTCCCTTCGTGGAATCCTGAAGTATGCGCTCAGCGCCGTGCCGCACGATGAAGTTCTCGCTCGCACGGTCAAAGTAGAGCGCGTTATCGTAGTTGGGACGGATGTAGACCCTGCTGTCGAGCGCAGCGCGCGTATCGTTGGGCGCGGCCAGCCGCAGCAGCTTATCGCCGATACCAACCGTCATGACCACCTTGTTGCCGATGGGCTCGTTGGCGTAGACGCTGCCCGCGATCCAGCCCTCGGCGGGTTCGAAGGAAAAGGCGATGTCATTGGAGCGCAGACCGATATCCAGCTCGCGGGACGGATTCGCGTTCAGCGCCTTCGCCACGTCAGCGGGCGCTTCAAAGCACACGCCGTCCAGCAGTGCTATCAGCGGCCGGCCATTTTCCACGCGGTATTCCGCGGGCAGAATATTGATTTCCGGTTCACCGAAGAGCCGCGCCACAAACTCGTTGCCGGGCGTATAGTACATCTCCCGCGCGGTACCCAGCTGTCGAATCTCGCCGTGGTCCAGCACGGCGATTCTGTCCGCCAGAGACATGGCCTCCATGTAGTCGTGGGTCACGTAAATCGTGGTGGTGTTGAACGCGGACTGCATCTCTTTGAGCTCAGAGCGCATGGTGTGCTTGAGCTTGGCGTCCAGATGCGCCAACGGCTCGTCCATCAGAAACACATTGGGCGTGCGTACCAGGCAGCGGCCGATGGCCACGCGCTGGCGCTGACCGTTGGAGAGCTGCGAAGGCTTGCGGTCATAGAGCATGTCGATGCGCATGAGCTTCGCGACCCGGTCCACTGCCTGTCTGATCTCCGCTTCGCTCTTCTTATACTTGCGCGACCTCAGCGGGAAGGCGATATTGTCGTATACTGAAAAGTGCGGATAGAGCGCATAGTTTTCAAAAACCATGGATACATTGCGGTCGATCGGTTCTACCAGATTCACAATCTCGCCGCCGATGCGCACCAGCCCCTCCTGCGGAAATTCAACGCCTGCGATGCATTTCAGCGTGGTGGTCTTGCCCGCGCCTGCCGGCCCGAACAGCACGAAAAATTCATTGTCCTTCACATCCAGCGAAAGCCGGTTCAGCGCCACGGTCTGGCCATAGCGGCGGGTAACGCCTTCAAGCTGTATTCTTGCCATATTGCGTTCCCTCCCTTTAACCCTTGACTGCGCCGAAACTCAGTCCGCGCACCAAATGCTTCTGGATAAACAGGCACACGATGATTTCCGGCGTTATGGCTACCGTTGCCGCAACTGCGACCTGCCCGTAGTGCACGGAATCGGATGCGATGTAGCGCAGCGACGTAATGGTGATGGTCTGGATCTGAAAACCGGACAAAATCAGCGGGAAAGTGAAACTGTTCCAGGCATAGATGAAGGCCAGCAGGCCCGAGGCCACCAGACCGGGCTTGATCAGGGGCAGCAGCACCTTCCAGAAAACCTCGTACCAGCGATAGCCGTCCAGCTGCGCCGCCTGCTCTATTTCCACGGAAATATCCTCGAAATAGCCGCGTACTACCCAGATCAGCAGGGGCATGGTAATCAGCTGGTAGACCCAAATCAGGCCGAAATAAGTATCGTACAGCCCAATCTTCTGGTAAATCAGGAACACCGGCAATATGACCAGAATCTCCGGTGCAAACTTGAACGAGAGAATCTGAAACGCGATTTCTTCCTTGTTCTTAAAATTGTAGCGCGCCAGCCCGTAGGCTGCGGGCACACCCGCGATGATCGTGACCAGCACCGCGCCGCCCGCCACAGCCAGATTCTGCAAAAAGGCCTTGAAGTAGTCCGTGCCCAACAGCACTTCCCGGTAGTTGGCCAGCGTCGGCGTAAAGCGGAACACGGTGTTGTACATCTCTGCGTCGGACTTAAAGGTACAGGTAATCATCCATATAATGGGAAACAGCGCAAATATCGCGAAGAACAGCAGCGCCAGATTGCGGCCGACGAAGCCCAGGCAATGCTTGAAGCGCTGATGCGCAGCCGAGCTTTGCGCGTTTTTTAAATTCGCAGCTTGACTCATGTCGCCCTTCCTTTCTCAACCGCGTCCCGCGGCCTGAAGCGTTAGCTGGCGCTGGCGCTTTACGATGAAGCGCGCCGTAATGTTTACGATGAACCATAGCACCAGCAGATACGGCAGCGCCTTGCCCAGCGTCTGATATGTGAAGCCAGTCAAATAGCCGGTAAGCGATATATTCATCAGCGTGTTGCCCGGCCCGCCCTTGGTGAGGGCGAATATGATGCCGAACTCCTGCAGCGAGGCCATCAGCCTGAACAGCAGCGCGATGTACATAAACGGCTTGAGCAATGGAAAGGTGAGCGTCTTGAAGGTGAACCACGCGCCCGCGCCGTCCACCTGCGCCGCCTCGAACGGCGATTTGGGCAGCGACTGTATGCCGGCCAGCACCAGCAAAATCACAAACGGCATGTTCACCCAGGTGTCGATCAAAACGACGGTAAACATCGCTGTCTTATTGGACGCGGCCCATGGGAAATTGAATATTCCCAACAGATTCAGAAATTTTTCGAGCACGCCGACGGTATTACTGGTCATCAGCTGCCATACCAGCACGGCGATGGCCGGGGCCACCATCAACGGAAATGTAAAGAGCACCTTCAGCACGCGGCTGAATGGATTTTCGCGGCGCAGCAGCAGCGCCACGCAGCTGCCCAGCAGCATCTGTACGCCGGTACACAGCACCGCATATTCCAGCGTTACCAGCAGCGAATGATAGAAATCCGCGCTGGTGAACAGATTGATCCAGTTCTTCAGGAATACGAATTTGGTGGTGGGCAGCTTGAAGGAATAGTTGGTAAAGGACAATGCGATGGCCGTCACAAACGGAATCATGATGCCGATCAGAATCAGCAGTCCGGGCAGGACGACATAATAGGGGCGGCGGCGAATGGCGGCAGGAATTTCGTTGTAGTTGATCTTCCCACGTTTGCCGTCGGCCTGGTTCGGCTTGGACATATGACATATCCCCCTTGATAGAATATGAGCCGGGCGGCGGATGCCGTCGCCGACGTGGGTTTTGAGAACGGTACGCGCGTTCCCCCGGCCGCGCCCGCGCAAAGGCGGGCGCAACCGGGCGCGCAGGCCCCGGTCTTTCAGGGGCGAAGCGAGCGCTTATTCGTAGTCGCTCAGGTCGATGTAATCCACGGCCTCGTTCACCTTTTCGGCCAACGCGGTCATACCTTCTTCCACGCTGGAATAGGTGCCGAGCACGATATCCTGAAGCGTAGCGGCCCATTCGGTGGTGGTTACGAAGAATTCCGGCTGCGGCGTGAAGAGAATGGACGTGCCGCCAATGGTAGCGTTGAAGGCGTCGATGTAGCCCTCATGCTGGTTCATCTTCTCGATGAAGGCCGGGTCTTCCCACACAGAGGTGCGGATGGGGTCCATGTTATATTCGGTGATGGATGCGTAAGAAGCGAAATCCTTAGCAGTGAAGTACTGCAGGAACAGCCACGCGGCCTCCTTGGCATCGGAATTGGCGTTCATGGCCATAGACCAGGTCCAATAGTTGGAATTCGGAGTGTCGCCTTCCTTTACCACAGGCATCACGGCCCAGGCAATGTTTCCGGCTTCGGCCGAAGCGGGCACGCCGTCCTTGATCCAGTTCTGGGTAATGCCGTTGTTGTCGGCGTCAAACAGCATGGCCGCCTTGCCGGCGCCCAGGTCCGCGCCCGCTTCATACCAGGTGTAGTTCGACCAAGAGGGCGCGCCGCCCGCCGCGATCAGATCTACCCAGTATTGGGTCATTTCGATGGCCTCGGGGCTGTCCAGTCGGGAAACCAGCTTGTTATCCACAATTTCGAAGTCCTTTGCGCCGAAGTTGGCGAAGGTGGACATGTAGCCGGGATGGATGGTACCCCAGTCGCGCGCGCCGCGAATGGCCAGCGCGTAGGAACCCGGGCCGTTCCACTCGTTCAGCTGCTTGCACACTTCCATCAGCTCGTCGTAGGTCTTGGGCACTTCAAGACCCTTCTCTTCGAATGCGCGCTTGTTGTAAGCCAGGGTATAGACCTCGAAGCAGAGCGGCAGACCCAGCTGCGCGCCTTCGCCCACGGCATGGCCGGGCACGCCGTCCCAGCGCAGCGCGGCGACTGCGGACTGAACCAGATCCTCAAAATCGTAATCCGGAATGGTGTTTTCCAGCCAGGGCGTCAGATCCTCGACATAGCCCGCGGTGGAATAGTCCCACAGCTGATAGGCGCCGGACATGAACAGGTCAATAGAGCCGGTGCGGGAAGAGAGCGCGGCGTTGACCTTGTCGAAATAGTTGGCTTCAGGCGTTACGGAGGTTTCAACTTTGATGCCGGTCAGTTCTTCGAAATCCGCAATCTTGGAAATGATGGCGGAAGATGTGGTGTGCTCAACGAAAGCGACCTGGATGGTGGTGCCCTCATAGGCCTTCCAGTCGAACGTTTCTTCTGCAAAGCCGATGCAGAAACTCGAGAGGAGCATGATAACTGCCAGGGAAAGAACCAGAATCTTCTTCATGTAATAAATCCCTCCTTCTGATATATGTTCCAGAGGCGCCTTGCAGCCCCGCGCTCTTCCCTGCGCAAGTCGACCCGCGGCCCTCCAAAAACCAATAAAGCATATCCTCTTTTTAATTCGCGCATTACAGGATATGCTTTATTATAGAATTATATTATAGTGATTTGCAATAAATATTATTTCGATTTTATACAAAACAGTCAAGTCAGTGCATTTTTTCGCCAGGAAATTCGAAATCTGTTTTAAAAACCTCAAAACTGTTTTTCCATCGGTGGCTCACGGCGGCGCAGGGGAAGATTAATCTCGGCAATGGTGCCGCCGCCCTCGCGCGGCAGATAGCGCAGGCCGTAGCCTTCGCCATAGTACAGGCGAATGCGGCCGCGAATATTCGCAATGCCGATATTTTTAAAGCGCGTACTTCCGGGAACCTGCGCCTCAATGGCCGACGCGTCCTCCAACATGCCGCAGCCCGCATCGATCACGCGCAGCAGCCATTCGTTTTCCCGCATTTCGGATTCTACGGCGATAGCGCCAATCTCATCCGCCTTAGCATAGGCGTGCAGTATGCAGTTTTCCACCAGCGGTTGCAATATGAAGCGCGGCATTTCCATATCCATGGTTTCCGGATTCAGCCGCCGCTCAAGTTCCAGATTCACGCCGTAGCGATACTGCTGAATGCGCATATAGTTCACCACGCTCTCAATTTCCATGCGCAGCGTCACAATCGGCCCATCCTTGGAAAGGTTGTAGCGCAGCAGCGATATCAGCGCGCCCGTCATCTGCGCCAGATTATCCACATTCTGAATCACCGCCAACCAACGAATGGAATCGAGCGTGTTATATAGAAAATGCGGGTTGATTTGCGTCTCGAGCACCTCCAGCTCCATATCGGTTTTCTTCTGCTGCAACTCGAGCCGCCGGTTGAAATAATCGTTCAGCTTCGCCATCATGCCGTTGAACATTTCACCAAGCTTTGCCAGCTCGTCGCGGCCGCGCATGTGCACGCGCACGCTCATATCGCCCTCCTCCGCCCGCCGGAAGGCCGCCGCCAGCTGCATCAGCGGCCGGGTAAGCATTCTGGATATCAGGAAGCTGAGCACCAGACTCACCAGCGCGAACACCGCGGCCATGCGCGGAATCATCCGCGTGATGGCCTGCGTATCCTGGGTAATGCGCGCCAGCGAAATCATGCGCACGATGCGCCAGTTGGTATAGTCGATCGTGTTGGAGACGATCAGCATCGTCGCGCCGAATACTTCGCCGTCGAAGGTGCATTCTTCCTCTGTCAGCAGCTGCGGATAATCCTCCAACACGCTGGAGAGCGTAATGTTGTACGGATACTTGAACAGTATTTCCCCACTCTCGCTCACAACCAGTGCCTTATCTTCATTGACGCGGGAGGACGCAAGAAACATTTCCTCCAGCGTAGCGTAGTCGATATCCACCACCACATAGCCAAGCAGTTTGCGGCTGTTGACATTGTAAACCGGCGTTACGTATTCGATCACGCTGCGGTGAATGCCGGGGTAATACTCAATTTGCTCCAGACCGGAAAACATGTAACGCACCTTTTGCGAGGATTTCGCGGCCAGCGCCTCGCAATTTGCACGCACGCGGCCGGCGTCTACCGATGGAATGGAAGAAAAGAACACGCCCTCCTCCACCCCCACAATGTGAACCGCGCCGATAGCCTGCGTGGGGTATATGAAGGTTTTCAGCACGCCGGACAGGCTGTTGCCCACCGCGCCGTCGCTTGCACCGCTCTGCCCCCGCAGCGCCGCGTCCACTTCGCTGTTTTCGATAATCAGCTTCGCCGTTTTATACACCGAATCAAAAATATAGTAAAAGCTGTAGCGCGTGCGACCGGTAGCCTCTACATTATAGCGAATTTCATTCTTGCGCAACATTTCAAGGCTCGAATTCTGCACAGTGAAGAGCATGAACGCCATAGCCAGTACGATTAACAGAAACATGCACAGCGCGATTTTTGTACGAATTGTACGCATATACAATTTTCTCCTTGAATTCAAAGGGCATATTTGTTATAATAAGAATGATTTCACAGCCCATTCATGTAAATAATAGCACACAATTCAGTTTTTGTAAAC
>CAKUDW010000026.1 GCA_934645275.1 uncultured Clostridia bacterium | reverse complement strand
GGCCAAATACGGCGCGGTAATTGGCGACAAATGGCCGGGTGGCGGTTGGTATGTTAATAAAAATAGTGACAATACCGCACAGAGCTACTTAGCCGTCATGCCGCTCAATGGCAAAAATTTCTACGGCGCACAGACGGGTAATCGTTCAGCTACTGCAACTTATTATGTAGAGACTCTACCGGGAGAAAAGGGTACTACCATGGTAGGCGGCACGGATTATAAAGTTCATCATACGGATACCGCTAATTATAGTGGATGGGGTGGTCTGCAAGTTACAGACGAAGAACGATATGCTATTACGGGTTATACCTATAAGAGTGGTACGGCGAATGGCAATGACTATGACGGAGCCGAGTTCTACTATACCCGCAACAGCTATGATATTATCTTCATCAATAACGGCGTAAATGTAAACACCATTACCAAAAAGTATGAGCAGGATCTTACGGATGTAATCTATGCGCTTACTAAAGACGATGCTCCGAATGGTAAAGCGGGCTACAGTTTCGGCGGTTGGTGTTCTGATCCTGCCGGTACAACGCCTTACACTTTTACTGGCAAAACCATGCCCGCGCAGAGCATTACTGTCTACGCCAAGTGGGTTACGCCTGAGGTAAATGCGAAGTATTACATCCACATGGAGGGCGGCGATTTTACTCAGCTTGAAGTGATCTATGGCGGTAAGATCAACAAAGACGATCTTCCTGTTCCTACGATTCCGGAGGGCTACGATAAGTTCCTTGGCTGGTCGACTACGCCGGGAAGCGAAGGCTATAATCCCTTCAACTTCAACACGGAAATCTATGACGACATCGAGCTCTATCCTTACTTTACCAATAGCACCAAGTATCAGATCGCTTATAATCTGAATGGCGGTGCTGGCGCGACGGTTACGGATGCTAAGACCTATGCCGAGAACGCCTATGCAGACGTGCAGGATGGCTCCAGACTTACCAAGGGTAAGCAGGTCTTCGTTTACTGGCAGGATAAGAACGGCGGAACGTACTATGTCAACGACAAGGTACACGTTGTCAAAGCCCTGCTCGACGGCGAAGTGCTTACGCTCACTGCGGTCTACGCAGATCCGAACGAACTGCTGTCTCTGACCTATGATGCCAATGGCGGCGTGGGCGGAACGACGGTTAACCTCTATAAGAACCAGAAGCACAGTGTGGGAGATGACGTTTCCGTTTCCCGTGAAGGTTACACCTTCAAGGAGTGGAACACTGCGGCGGACGGCAAGGGCACGACCTATGCCATTGGCGCGTCGATTTCCATTGACGAGAACGATGACAACGTCCTTTACGCCATCTGGGAAGCCAAGACTGACACCAAGTACACCGTTGAATTCTACTATGGAGATGCAAACGGCAACTACACGCTCAATCACAAGGATGAAACGCGCACTGCTACCACGGACACGCGCGTTGCAGTGACCGACGACGACAAGGCCGCCAAGGAAAACGGTAAGTACGTGTTCGAAGAAGGCAATACGAACAACGTGCTGTCCGGCGACGTCGCTGGCGATGGCTCGCTCGTGCTGAAGCTGTACTTCAAGCTGAACACCGCGAACTACACCATCCATCATTATCTGGCTGGCACTACTGTGCAGGTCGCCGACGATGAGACCGGCGTAAAGACCATTGGCGAGACTCTGACGGCGACACCGGCCCAGGGCGCTGCACTGAAGCCCGAATACGCCGCTGCCGAAGTGGCAGAAGTGGGCGGCTATGCTCCCTCTCAGACCATTACGATCGTGGCCGACGAAAACGAGAACGTCATCACGGTCTATTACACCATGTCCCTGACCATTACCGCTGGAAGCGCCCGCAAGGTCTACGATGGTACCGCGCTGACCGATTCCTCGTTTACGATGGAAGGTCTGGTCAACGGTGATACGAAGGACGACTTCACTCTGTCCATGACGAAAGCGTCCACCATCACCAACGTGGGCAGCACCGAGAACGTAATCGATACTGCTACGGTTCAGTATAAGAGTGGCGAGATTCCTGCCTATTATAGGGTGACGTATGAGGATGGCACGCTGACTATAACGAAGGCGGGGACGCTGACGGTAGCAGGCGAAGATTATAACAAGCCCTACGACGGAGCGACGCACGGCGAAGCGGCTGTGGCGAGCGTAAAGGAAGGCACGACCATCAGCTACAGCACGGACGAGGGCAAGACGTGGAGTACGGATGTGCCGACGATCAAGGACGTAGGAGAGATCCATGTGCTGGTCAAGGCGGAAAATCCGAACTACACCACGGCGACGAACGAGTACACGCTGAAGGTAACGCCGAAGGCCGTGACGGTAAAGGCGGACGATAAGAGCAAGGTATATGGCGATGCTGATCCCAAACTGACGGCGACGGTAGTAGGCCTGATCGGCGAAGATAAGGTAAACTACACGCTGAGCCGCGCAGCGGGAGAAGATGTAGGCGATTATGCAATCACGCCTGCTGGCGAAAAGACGCAGGGCAACTATGAAGTTACCTATCTGCCCGGCACGTTGACCATTACCAAGGCCGATATCACCAAGTATGTGACTCTGACTCCGGCCGATGTAACCGAGATGTACGATGGCAAAGCGCATGCGACCGGCACCGCGAAGGCGACGGACGAGAAGGGCAACGCGCTGACGATTGAGTACAGCGGGGACAACAAGACTTGGACGACCGACCCGAGCACGATCACTTCGACGGATGTTGCGGATAGCAGAGTGGTGTATGTGCGTGTGTCGAGCCCGGCCAACTACGATGGCTATGTGGAAGACACGCAGCAGATCACCATTACCAAGCGCAGCGTGACGCTGACTTCCGCGACGGACAGCAAGGTCTACGACGGCACGCCGCTGACCCGGCCCGACGTGACCGTGGGCGGCAACGGCTTCGTGGACGGCGAAGTGACGGACATCAAGGCCACCGGCAGCGTGACCTACGTATACGAAGGCGAAAAGACCAACACCATCATCTTCACGGAGAACGAGGGCTTCAAGGCTGGCAACTATGCCATCACCAAGGAAGAGGGCAAGCTGTCCATCACCGCGAAGGCGGCGAAGATCACCATCACCGCGGCGAGCGACGAAAAGGTCTACGACGGCAGCGCGCTGACGAACAACGGCTATACCTACACGGATAACGTGCTGGCAGAAGGCGACGAACTGATCGCGGTCGTCGAAGGCAGCCAGACGAATGTCGGTTTCAGCGACAATGTGGTGAAGAGCTACAAGGTCATGCGCGGCGACGTCGACGTGACCAGCAGCTACACCTTCAATGAAAGCGAAAAGGGCACGCTGACGGTTACCGCACGCACCGTGACCTTCACCGGCGAAAGCAAGACGCTCCCCTACACCGGCAGTGTGCAGAGCATCACCGGCATCACGCAGAGCGGCCTTGTGGAAAACCACACCTACGGCGGCCTGACCTACAAGGCGGAGGGCCAGAACGTAGGCAGCTACGACGGCGCATTCACCGGCGAAGTGGTTATCAAGGATGCGGACGGCACGGACGTGACCGCGAACTATGCCATCACTAAGACCCCCGGCAAGCTGACGATTACCAACGCGCAGTTCGCCGTGACCTTCACCGGCGAATCCGACACGAAGGTGTATAACGGAACCGAGCAGAAGATCACCGGCATCACGGCGACAGGTCTGCTGACCGGCCACACTTATAGCGGCCTGAGCTACGAAGCCAAGGGCACGGACGCTGGCAGCTACGACGGCGCGTTCACTGGCAACGTGGTTATCAAGGATGCGGACGGCACGGATGTGACCGCGAACTACGCCATCACCGAGACCCCCGGCAAGTTGACGATCACGCCCGTCAAGGACGAAGTGATCGTGACGATTTCGGGCGGCAAGGCTACCGTAACGTATAACGGCGAGATCAATTCCTTGATTGGCTACGAGGTTGACGACATCAGCAACAAGCTGTACACCGCGAACGACTTCACCTTCAGCGGCAAGGCTGAGGCAGAGGGCACCAACGCGGGCGAGTACACGATGGGCCTGACTGCGGCGCAGTTCACGAACACCAACACGAACTTCACGAACGTCAAGTTCGTCGTGAACGACGGCAAGCTGACCATCAACAAGCGCCCGGTGAAGGTCACCGCCAGAGCGCTGGAATATGCTTACGACTATGCGAACCCCGTGGCGCATCCGGCAGATGATGTAGTTCGCTGCGACATCGAAAGTGCGAACGGCGACAGAGGCCTGCTGGAGGGCGACACTCTGAACGTGGACGTGCTGTATGACGGCCAGAGCACGCAGACGCTGATCGGCGTGTACGCGGCAGTTGCGCAGATCGCCAAAGCAAAGATCACCAATTCCATCGGCGACGTGACGGACAACTACGCGCTTGAAAAGGAAGACAGCACGCTGACCATCACGGGCGATGATCCGCTGGACCCCAAGAAGGAGACCGCGAACAAGCCTGAGACCAACTTCAAGGTTGGCGATACGATTGAGTACACCATCACCGTGAAGAACGTGAGCAAGGACGAAGCCAAGAACGTTGTCGTGACCGACAATATGGCGGAAATCCAGCCCGGCGCCGACTACACGGTAAGCGCGGACAAGCACACGGCGACGATCGCGTCCATTCCGGCGGGCGGAACTGTGCTCATGAAGGCACAGCACACCGTGACGGTTGAGGACGTTGAGGGCGCTTATGCAACCGACACTGCTGATGGCACGCTGACGAATGTCGCGAACATTGAGTTTGGCGATTGGAGCAAGGATGTCGTCGGCGACCACGACGAACTGAACGACACCTACAACTACGTCGTTTACTACTACTGGAACAACACCGGTGACACTGTGGAAGTGAAGGCTGCCGAGCGCGGCATCGCCAGAGTCGGCGCGGAGGTCACCGAGAATCCCGCTGCCATCACTGGCTACACGCCCGTGAGCGCGGATTCCAAGACGCTGACCATCCGTGCGGACAATAGCCTGAATGTGATCAAGTTCTACTACTATAAGGATGTAGAGCTGACCGCAAACAGCGCGACCTATAACTACGACGGCACTGAAAAGTCTGTCAGCGGTTATGATATCTCCGGCGAGACCGCGGATTACGCGGCTAACTTCAGCGGCGACACCGAGATCAAGGCTGGCGCGACGGGCACGGATGTGGGCACCTATCCGGCAAACTTCGAAGCTGACTATGTGGGCACGGTGGACAATACCGGCCGCTACATCGTGAAGAAGACGACGCCCGGCGAACTGGTCATCAACCCCGCTTCCGGCGAAGTGGTCGTAACGATCGTAGGCCACACCGACACTGCGAAGTATGACGGCAAGAGCCACACCGTGACGGGCTATGATGTGGTAAGCATCAACGACAGCAAGTACACCGTGGCCGACTTCACCTTCAGTGGCAAGGCGGAAGCGACGGGCACCGATGCAGATACCTACAATATGGGTCTGAATGCGTCGGAGTTTACGAACATCAGCGATAACTTCTCCAAGGTGACGTTCGTCGTGACCGACGGCAGCCTGACGATCACGAAGCGCAGCGTAACCCTGACCTCCGAAACGGCGACCAAGGAATACGATGGCACGCCGCTGACGAAACCCGACGTGACCGTGACCGGCGACGGCTTCGTGGACGGCGAAGTGACGGACATCAAGGCCACCGGCAGCGTGACCTACGTGACCGACGGCCCGAACGGGGACGGCAAGGTTGAGAACACCATCATCTACACGAAGGGCGAGAACTTCAAGGACAAGAACTACGAAATCACCGAGAACGTCGGTGTACTGTCCATCACGAAGCGCAGCGACGTCATCGTCATCACCACGCCGACCAGAAGCAGAGCCTACAACGGCGAACGGCTGGTGGACTACCAGACCACGCACACCGGAACGCTGGCAGAGGGCGACAGGCTGGTTGTGAACTTCCCGGCTGACGCTGGTCTGACCGACGTGGGCAGCAAGGCGAACGCATATGCGTCCTACTACGTGGAGCGCATATCGGACGGCAAGGACGTGACCGCCAACTACACCTTCGGCGAGCCCGTGATTGGCACGCTGACGGTAACGCCGGTCGAAATCGAGCTGACGGCGGCGAGCGGCAAGAAGGCGTACGACGGCACGCCGCTGACGAACGGTGGCTACGAGATCACCAAGGGCGCGTTCGTAACGAGACAAGAGAGAATAGACGGCAAATTTGTGGATGTTGAGGAAGGCCTTGCCAGCGTGACGGTAGAGGGCAGCCAGACGGTTGTCGGCAGCAGCGCCAACAAGATCACCGGCCATGAGCTGAACAAAGACACGCTTGCCAAGAACTACAGCATCACGTATGCAGACGGCACGCTGGAAGTGACTCAGAATGTAAAGGTCATCACGATCACCGCGAACAGCCACACCTGGGAGTATGACGGCCAGCCGCATTCCGACGGCGGATACACCGTGGAATATGACGGCAAGGAGTACACCGCAGCTGAGGGCGGTACCGTGACGCTGCCGACCGGCGACGTTGTGAAGGCAACGGTCGAAGGCACGGTAACGAACGTGGCGGACAGCGCGGACGACAACAATGTCGTCACCGGCGTAACCATCACGAATGCCAGCGGCGATAATATGAAGGGTCAGTATAAGACTATCGACCTCGTTGCGGGTGGCCTGAAGATTACGAAGCGCGGCGCGGGCGATAACAAGGTGACCATTAAGGCCAACGACAATCTGGGCGTAGTTTACGACGGCGCGGCGCATGGCGAGAATGGTCATACGGACACGTATTTGGCGGAAGGCCACAGTGTAAAGACGGTTACCATCGACGGCAGCCGGACCGCTGTGGGCTACTACGAGGACGAACTCGTGCCGCGCGACGCGAAGATTGTGGATGCGAACGGCAACGACGTGACCGAGAACTACGTAATCACCTACGTGGAAGGCGATTTGGAAATCGTATCGCCGGACACTGTGGTGGTAAAGATCAAGGGCAACAGCGCCACCGTGGAATACGATGGCAAGCTGCACGAAGTGAACGGCTACACGGTCGTGAGCATCAGCAACGACCTGTACACCGCAAGCGACTTCGACTTTGCAGAAGGCGCAGCGGCGCACGCAGAAGGCGTGGACGCGGACACCTACCCGATGAACCTGACGAGCGAAAGCTTCGTGAACAAGAACGCGAACTTTGCGAATGTAAGCTTCATTGTAGAGGATGGTGCGCTGACGATCACGAAGCGTGGTGCAGGCGAGAAGAAGGTGACCATCACTGCCAACGACAACACCGTGGAATACGACGGTAAGCCGCATGGCGGGGACGGCTATACGTCCGATAATCTGGCGGAAGGCCACAGTGTAGAATCGGTTATCATCGATGGCAGCCAGATCGACGCTGGCATTTATGAGGACGAACTCGTTCCGCATGACGCGAAGATTGTGGATGCGAACGGCAACGACGTGACCAAGAACTACGAAATCACCTACGTTGCGGGCGATTTGAAGATCACGAAGCGCGGCGCGGGCGATGACAAGGTCACCATCACTGCTAGAGACCACACTGTGGGATACAACGGCAAGCCGCACGGCGAGAACGGCTATACCAGCACGCGCATCGAGGATATCGGCCACAGGATTGCATCCGTGGATATCCCCTTCCAGGCCACGCTGGTTGGCAAGTACGAAGACAAACTCGTACCTTCGAACGCGAAGATCTTGGACGCGGACGGCAACGACGTGACCGAGAACTACGAAATCACCTATCTGCCCGGCACGCTGGAAATCACCGGCGATAAGATCGAGCCGAAGAAGGAAACGCCCAAGGAGGTTGAAAGCAACTACAAGCTGGGCGATACGATCCCGTTCACCATTACGGTGAAGAATCAGTTCGACGGCGAAGTGAAGGATGTAATGGTCGTCGACATGAATGCCACCATCGTGGCCGGCGAAGGCTACACTGTGGTGGATGAACACACCGCGCTTATCGCAGTGCTCGCGAAGGATGCTGTGGTGCTGGTGAAGGCCGAGCACACGGTGACCAGCGACGACATCCTGAACGCCACCGTTGAAAACAGGGCGATTGTCTCCTGGGATAACCGTGAACAGCCGGTGGACGCCGATACTGACAAGATCGACGATATCGACACGACGCTGGAAGTGGTCAAGACCTCTGACTATGAGGGCAAGAAGGCGGAACTGGGCCAGAAGATTACGTACACCATCACCGTGACGAACAAGGGCAACGTACCTTATAAGAACGTGAAGGTGGACGACGACCTGACCGGCATGCACAGGACCATCGACGAACTGCCGGTGGGCGCAAGCGAGAGCTTCACCACTGAATGGACCGTGACCGAGGACGACATCCTGCGCGGCCATGTGCTGAACGTGGCGACGGCGGAGGGCGATAAGATCCCCGATCCGAAGAACCCCGACAACCCAAAGACCCCCAAAGACGAGGATGAGCATGACGACGAGAGCGGCGACCTGAACACGACGCTGGAAGTGGTCAAGACCTCCAACAAGCAGGATGGCGAAAAGGCCAAGCTGGGCGAGAAGATTACGTACACCATCACCGTGACGAACAAGGGCAATGTGACCTACAAGAACGTGAAGGTGGACGACGACCTGACCAACCTGCACGAGACCATCGCAGAACTGCCGGTGGGTGCAAGCGAGAGCTTCACCACTGAATGGATCGTGACGGAGGAAGATATCCTGAACGGCCACGTGCTGAACGTGGTGACGGCGAAGGGCGACGACATCCCCGATCCGAAGGACCCCGAGAACCCGAAGCCTCCGAAGGGCGGCGACGAGGAAGACGACGACACCGACGATCCGAATCCGAGCTTCACGGTGGACAAGAAGCTGGTGAACCTGCCCGAGAAGGGATACTTCACGCTGGGCGAAACCGCGAAGTTCGAGATCACCGTGGTGAACGACGGCAACCTGACCCTCAGCCCCGTTACCGTGACTGAGGAACTGAAGGGCACGAACATTGCCGCGGGCGAGGGCTACACCGTGGACGGCGACAACGCCGTGATCGCGACGCTCAAGCCGGGCGAGACCGTGGTCATCAGGGCCAGCTACACCATCACCGAGGGCGACCTGGGCAAGGAGCTCGTGAACTCCGTTACGGCCAAGGGCAATGGCCCGAAGGATCCGGAAGACGAGCACGATGAAGAGGATGTGCCGACCGACGACGCGACCCGCGTGTACGGCCGCAAGACCTGGGACGACCAGGACAACCGCTTCAGCACGCGTCCGGAAACCATCACGCTGCGGCTCTTCGCTGATGGCGCGGCCTACAAGACGGCTGAGATCGGCGCTGAGCAGGGCTGGGCGTACACCTTCGACAAGCTGCCCGTACACAATGCAAAGGGCGAAACCGTGGTCTACACCGTGACCGAGGACGAAGTGCCCGGCTACGCCGCGACCGCTGTGGAAACCGAGCATGGCATGGACTTCACCAACACCCTGCGGCAGTACACGCTGCACATCGACTACACCTACATTCGCCATAAGGGCGGCATGGAACACCAGGCCTTCCCGCCGGTGGACATGGTTCTCTACTATGGTGAGAAGTACTCCGTGAAGTCGCCGAAGCTGTGGGGCTATCTGCCGAACATTCCGGTGGTTGAAGGCACCATCACGCAGGATACCGTGGTACACGTCAAGTACAAGTCGCTCGACTATACGCTGACCATCGACTACGTGTACGAGGACGGCACCACCGCCGCGCCGACGTACACCGAAGTGATGAAGATTTACGACAACTATGGCGTAGCCTCGCCGAAGATTCCGGGCTATGTGCCGACCTGGGAATTTGTTGCCGGCAAGATGTATGCGCACGATGTGAGCTACAGAATCGTTTACAAGGCAATCAAGCCGCTGGGCGTTGGAGACGTTACTCTGAACCTGGGCGATTGCTTCGAGTAAGCGGGAACGCCCGGCGCATGGAAGCATGCGCCGGGCCGAACCCCTGAACCGACGAACAAAGCTCGAAGGCGCAAAGCTCTCCATCCTGAACGGGATGGATCGGCAAAATTCCGGAAAAAACTGATTCACGTGCCTTTCAGCTTTGCGGCCCGACCGCTGGCTTGCTGGGGCGTGAAAAAATCAGCAACCGGCCGAACCCAAATGCTTAAGAATCGAGGGGCGAAGAGAATGAAAAGGTTATTGGTATGTTTGCTCGCGCTGCTGCTGGCGCTGAACGGTCTCTGCGCTTTGGCCGAAACCGAAAATCGCCTTACAGTGGGCGCGACCACCGCGCTCAGCGGAAATTTCTTCACCGATATGTGGGGAAGCAATACCGCTGATATGGATGTGCGCGCGCTGATCCACGGCTGCAACATGGTTGAATGGAAGTACGCCGAGGGCGCGTTCCGGCTCAACAGCGCCGTGGTGCATGAAGTTTCTACCGCAGACGATGCAAATGGAAACCGCGTCTATACCGTATCGCTGAATCGCGGCCTGCGCTACAGCGACGGTTCGAAGATCACCGCCTGGGACTATGCGTTTTCGATCCTGCTTTCCGCAGCGCCGGAAATGAAGGCCATCGGCGCGGCGACCACTGGCGCGGACTACATTCTGGGCATTGACGACTACAAGAATTTCGAGTATGACGCGGCCGACCCGCAGCACAACGTGCTCTCCGGCGTGCGCGTGCTCGGCGATTATCAGCTGGCGATTACCGTGAAAAAGGACTATCTGCCCTTCTTCTACGAAATGGCGCTGCTGAACTACAACCCCTACCCCATCTCCGTGATCGCGCCCGGCTGCAAGCTGGCCGACGATGGCGAAGGCGCATATATCCGCAATGCTGCGGATGACGCCGCCGAGCCGCTCTTTACCGCGGAGCTGCTCCAGGAAACCATCCTGAACCCCGAAACCGGCTATATGTCGCATCCCGCCGTGGTCAGCGGCCCCTATCGCCTGGTTTCCTTCGACGGCGAGACCGCCGAGTTTGAAATCAACAAGTACTTCAGGGGCAATTCCGACGGCAGCAGGCCCACCATTGCCGCGATCACCTATGAAAACGTCAGCAACGACGGCATGATCGCCGCGCTGGAAAACGGCGAGGTCGATCTGCTGAACAAGGCCACCAACGCGCAGACCGTGGCCGCGGGCCGCGAGCTCGCGTCCGGCGAAGGTTATGCCATGAGCGCCTACGGCCGCAGCGGCTTCAGCTTCATCAGCTTCAGCTGCGAACGCCCGGCTATCGGCGAACAGGCTGTTCGCCAGGCCATTGCGATGTGCCTGAATAAGGACGCGCTGGTTGAAGGCTATGTCGGCGAAAACGGCGCGCGCGTGGACGGCTACTACGGCGAAGGCCAGTGGATGGTGCAGCTGCTCGAGGGCAAGCTCGAAGCGCCCATCGTGGCGCCCGTTGAGACCGCCACTGAAGAGGAAAAGGCCGCCTACGAAGCCGAGAAGGCCGAGTGGGACGCGCTGGAAATGAACCTGCCGGTGTACGCGCTGGATGTGGACGCGGCTGCCGCCAAGCTGGATGCTGCGGGTTGGAACCTGAACAGCAACGGCGAAGCCTTCGATCCGGCAAACGACTACGTGCGCTGCAAGCAGATCGACGGCGAACTGGTTGCGCTGGAGCTCTCGATGATCTATCCCGAGGGCAACGCCATCGGCGATTATCTGCAGGCGAACTTTGTGGATAATCTGGCGCGCGCGGGCGTGAAGCTCAGCGTGGAGGCCGTGCCCATGACCGAGCTGCTGAAGATTTACTATCGCCAGCAGGAACGCGATTGCGACATGATCTATCTGGCCACCAACTTCAACGCGGTGTTCGATCCGTCCACCACGTTTGATCCGGACGACGCCTATCAGGGCGTGAACAACCGCACCGGCATTGCCGATCAGGAGCTCTATGAGCTGGCCGTGGCCATGCGCCAGACCGAGCCGGGCGACCTGCTGGGCTACTGCCGCAACTGGCTGGCTTTCCAGCAGCGCTGGGTTGAGGTGCTGCCCGCGATTCCGGTGTATTCCAACACCTATTATGATTTCTATACCGCGTCGCTCAAGGATTACAATATCGCTGCCAACACCAGCTGGGCGCAGGCCATCGTGTCCGCCAGCATCGAGGGCTGAGCGAAACAGTAACTTGATTGATCCGGCATAAGCGTATGCGAGCCGCCCGTTCGTTCCCCTGTGGAATGAACGGGCGGCTTTTAATTAGCAAGCTGCGAGGCAGTTGCGCGGGGCGGTGGCTCTTTGCAAGAGCCGCCGCCAATTCCTGTCCTTTAAAAATGAATCCGGCGCACATCTGCGCCGGACTCGTCATTTACAGTTTTCATGACCATTTTGCCGATGGCCAATTCAGTTTTTTTCGGCCTGCTTTTGATTTGCCAGGCCGTCTATGCCGACGCTCAGCGCGGCGTAATCGCCGATGGCGTCGCCCAGCTGCGCAGGCACCACGCGGCACACGGCACGGGAAAGCGGCAGCGTCTCCGCGTCGATCACGCGCTGCGCCGTATCGCGGAAATGGCGCTCGGCACGGGCATAGATGCTGCCCACCACGATGCGCTCGGGATTTAGCAGATCGATCAGCATGGCGAAGCATGCGCCCATGTATTCGGCGCTGACCTGCAGCGCGGAGCGCATTTCAGCGTCGCCCGCATCGGCGCGCAGCACGGCTTCGCGTGCGCTCACGCCGCCCGTCAGCTGAAGAATGCCTCCGCCGGAGCAGAAGCCCTCGTAGGAGCCGCGCTTGCCATAGCCGACGGGGCCGTCCTTCTCGGCGCGCACGTGGCCGATTTCGCCGGCCATGTCGTTGGTGCCGGAATAGAGGCGACCGTCCAGTATCAGCCCTGCGCCGAAGCCCGTGCCGCAGGTGAGAAATACCATATTGCGGCAGCCGCGCCCCGCGCCGAAGCGCCATTCAGCCAGCGCACAGGCGTTCGCGTCGTTCTGCACAAAGGCGGGAACGCCGAGTTTTTCCTGCAAATAGGCCACGATGGGCACCTCGTCCCAACCGGGCAGGTTCGGCGGCGAAAGTATCAGTCCGCGCGTGGAATCCAGCGGCCCGCCGCAGCTCACGCCCACGGCGGCGTATTCGTCCGCCGGGCACTGCGCCAGCAGCGCGTCGATCAGCGCGCGCCAGTTTGGGTAGTCCGCGGTTCCGACCTCGCAGCGGCTCAGAATTTCGCAGTTTTCCGTGCCGCATACCAGCGCGCACTTCGTGCCGCCGATATCCAGCCCCAGGTAACGCGCGCTCATTTGCCGTCTCCGAACATCGCCGCTTCTACGCGCATGCACAGCTGATGATACAGCGGCAGATGCTTTTCCTGTATGCGATAGGTTTCCGTTTCGTCCACATTCAGCAGCACGTCGGCTTCGGCCTTCATCAGGCCGCCACTTTTGCCCGTGAGCGCGATGCACTTGCCGCCCAGCGCGTGCGCGGTCTTCATTGCGCGCAGCACGTTCTGCGCGTTGCCGGAGGTGGAAATGCCGATCAGCACGTCGCCGGGCCGGCAATAAGCCATCACCTGCTGGGCGTAGGGCAGCTGGCCGTCCTGATCGTTGGCCACTGCGCCGATGAGCGCGTTGTTTGCCGTAAGGTCAATGGCGGGCAGGCCCAGTTGGAGCTTTTCCGCCCAGGGCTCGCCAATCTTTTCAATCAAATCCCGGGGCAGCAGACGCTTGTTCATGAAGCCCTTCACCAGCTCACCCAGAATGTGCGCGGAATCCGCGCCGCTGCCGCCGTTGCCGCAGATCAGCAGCTTGCCGCCGCTTTTAAAGCATTCGCACAGCATTTCCACCGCGCGGTCAAGATTTTCATGCATGCTTGAAGCCCTCCCCGTTCGTCGCCGCCATCACCCGCGCGTAAAGGTTGGGGATGGATACCTTGTGGTCTACCACGAAATGCCAGCCCACGCCGCCGGTGGAGACCGGGCGGTTGACGATGTTCTTGCGCGGGCGATAGTAGTAGTTGGGATCATCGTAGCCGATGTTCTTGTGGTAATCG
>CAKUDW010000025.1 GCA_934645275.1 uncultured Clostridia bacterium | reverse complement strand
ATGCACGAAAAGGAAAACGCCAGCGTGCATGTGCGCACGCTGGTGAGCGTAGATTTGAAAATCCGAAGCAGCGTGGCAAAGGTCGTTCCCGAAACGGCACAGGCATAAGACGGGCTTCCTTAAAAATTAAGAATTGTCGACGGGTTCCCCTGGAACTCGTCGACAATTCTTTTTATCCCTTCAAATAATCCTGAATCTCCGCAATGCGCGCTTCGGCCGCTCGCCTTCCCGCACCCCAGGTGGCGCGCAGCTTCTGTGGATCGCGTTCCACGCGCCCGGCGGGCAACGGTGCGGCGGGGCGGATGACCAGCAGCCGGCCCGCGCGCTCCTCCTGGTCGATGTAGTCGAGCGTCGCATTGTACACGATGTGGCGGCGCGCCATCGCTTCGGTCAGCGCAGGGCTCCGGTATTTTTTCCGAATCAGTCCGAGCGCAGGACTCTTTTCCTTGCGGTAACCGCGCGGACGGGTGAGGATTACCACGTTGCGATCGTAGCCCAGGCTCTGAAAGAACTTTACCGGGATGGAATCGGCGATGCCGCCGTCCAGATAGCGCCGGCCGTCGATTTCCACCATGCGTGAAACCAGCGGCATGGACGCGGAGGCGCGTATCCAGTCAAAGCCATGATCGGCATAGCTGTCCCACCGGTGGTACACAGCCCTGCCGGTATCCACATCGGTGCAGACCACATAGAATTCCATCGGATTCCTTTCGTAGGCCGCAAAATCAAATTTGTCCAGTTCCAATGGAACTTCGCCATAGCAGAAATCGGCGCTGTAAATGTTGCCGCCAGTCAGCAGCGCGTGCAATCCGCAATAGCGCCTGTCCCGGCAGAAACGCGTGTTGTAGCGCAGTACGCGGCCGATTTGACCCGATTTATAGTTGCAGCCGAAGGCGGCGCCCGCGGATACGCCCACGGCTCCGTCGAAGCGTACGCCGCGCTGCATCAGTACGTCCGTTACGCCCGCGGTAAACAGGCCGCGCATCGCGCCGCCCTCCATAATGAGTCCGGTTTTCATAAGCCACTCCTGTCAGTTCGTCAGGTAATCGCGCTTACAGATCCAGCGTCAGCACATAGTCGGCAATGTCGTTCATTTCCTGTCCGCCCGCCGCGCGCAGAGCCTCGGCGATGGGCTGGGAACCAAAATTTGCGCCCATCAGTGCCGCGCGCACGCGGCCGGGCAATTCTGCGTCGTTGGCGTCGGAATAGACGGAAATGTCGCTCACCGCGCCATGGCGCAGCGTCAGCAGCATTTGCAGGCCGCCCCAGGGGAAGCGGTTTTCAATTTCGATGTCGAAGCGCGGGGTCGTGCCAAGCCGCCAGGCGTCGCTCTTCTGCTTTTCATAGTAGGGGGCGATGGCGGCCTCGTCCAGGTCTTCGGTGTGCAACTCGGTGTAAGCGCCGTATTGCTCGGCATAGGCACGCTTCAGCGCGCTGAGCATGTCGTCGCGGCGCAGCCCGGGCACAAACTCATTCAGGTTGCACACGCGCGATTTCACGGATTTGACGCCCTTGGGTTTCAGCTTGCGCGGGTCCACGTTCAGATAATTTTGCAGGCGCGTCATATCGGCGCTGACGAGCAGCGTGCCATGGTGCTGGCGAATGCCGCCGCGCTTGCAGAAGGCGTTTCCGGAAAACTTGCGGCCGTCGGCCAGCAGATCGTTACGGCCGCTGAATTCGCAGGGAATGCCCAGCGCGCGCACCGCGTTCAGGATCAGGCCGAACTGGCGATCCAGATCGTAGCGTCCCTCGCCCGCGATGAAGGAAAAGTTCAAATTACCCTCATCGTGAAACACCGCGCCGCCGCCGGTGATGCGCCGCACCAGCTGCACGCCGTCGCGATCCATTTCCGCAAGGCGGCATTCCGCCCACGGGTTCTGGCCCTGGCCGATGATTACGGCGTTGCTGTTCACGTAGAAGTAGAGCATCATGTCGTCGGGACCGAGGGTATCCAGAAAATATTCGTCGACGGCCAGATTGCGCCAGCCGTCGCCCGAGGTGGAAACATACAGATAGTTGCTCATGTGTCTTGCCTCCCGCATGCGTTTTAATGCTGAGGGTATTATATACCGGCGCGGGGGGCGGCCGCAAGCAAAATTGAATTTGTTAGCATATGATTTCATAAAATGGAGCCGTTTCTTCACACGGCCATGCTAAAATACGGCCTGCCGGTACAGAATTAAAAAGGGGAGTCCGATTTACGATGAAGCGAACCGCCAGCGGTAATGTCACGGCCTTTTACGCATTGATTCAGGCGATTTACTGGATGACCTATGGCCTGATGTATAATTACGCTGCCGTCTATTTGCAAGATCGCGGCTTTTCCAGCGGCAGCATTGGACTGGTTCTGGGCGCTTCCTATTTGCTTTCGGTGTTGGTGCAGCCGCTGTTTGCCCGGCTGGTGAATCGTCGCGGACTGCGCTTGAACGTGGCCGTAGCGGGCGTGTATCTGTTAATGGCCGCCTTCAGCGCGCTGGTGCTGTTTGCACCGCTGAAGGGCGCGGTGCTGGCGACGATCATTGTGGCGGCGTTTACGCTGCAGAGCGCTATGCAGCCGTCGATCAATTCGCTGCACTGGGGCTTTGAGCTCAGTGGTACGCACGTGAACTTCGGCCTTGCGCGGGGCGTGGGATCGGCATGCATCGCACTGACGCTGTTAATCATGGGCCAGGTCCTGCGCCGCGTCCAGTCGAGTATCCTGCCTGTATGCTATCTGATAAGCCAACTGATGCTGGCGCTGTGCCTGCTCGCTTTTCGCGCGCCGAGTTATGAGCACAGCAGCGGGCCGAGAGCCGGGTCTTCCTACCGCGATATACTTTGCAAGCATCCCAGGTTCACGCTGTTTCTGATCAGCGTGGCCTGCCTGAGTATGGCGCACATTTTTATCGATAATTTCATGCTGCAAATCATGCAGGCCATGGGTGGCGGCAGCGCCAATCTGGGCATCGCCAGCAGCATTGCCGCCTTTACGGAGTTGCCCGCCATGATGCTGTATTCGCGCCTGAGCCGCCGCATAGACGGCTTTAAGCTGCTGCGCGCGGCGGCGTGGGTATGGCTCGTAAAGGATGTGCTCACACTGCTGACCGCGAATCCGGTGCTGGTGTACGTTTCTGAAACGCTGCAATTCTTTTCCTACGCCATCTACGTTCCCGTAGCGGTGGACTTCATTGGCCGCGTGCTGCCCGCAGAGGATTTCTTGGGTGGACAGGCGCTGCAAGGCAGCGCATGGACGTTTGGCGGCCTGGCGGCTACGTTCATCGGCGGTCAGTTGATTGATGGAATGGGCGTGCGCGGCGCATTGGGCGTGATTCAGCTGTTCGCAGTGGCCGGAGTTGTGCTGATGACGCTGAGCACGGTGCATGGTAATCGGGCGCAGGAATGATGGATAATGCCGGTGCAATTATGGAGAGGCTGTCCGGAGGATCGCGCGTCCGCGAACCGCATTATCGATTCGCGGCGCAGGAAGCTGAAAGCGACTTGGCGGCGGCCGCTATTGCCGGGATACGTCGCCAACTTTTAGGATTCTGACGATTCCCGTGACATCCGCCAGCGCCCAGCCGATGGGAATGGCCAGCCAGATGCCGACTTCGCCCATCAGCGGCGCGAGCGCATAGGCCAGCGCCACGCGCGTGCCCAGCGAGATCACCGTCAGCACTACGGACATCGCTGGACGGCACACGGCGCGGAAATAGCCGTACAGCAGAAACAGGAAGCCGATGCCGCAGTAGAACGCGCCCTCGATGCGCAGGTACTTTACGCCCGCGGCCACGACCGCCGCTTCGCCCGCGCCCACGAAGACGCGCATCAGCGGCGCCGCCAGCGCGAATACCAGCGCCGAAATGACCAGGCTGAAGCTGCCACTCAACGCAAAGGCCCGCTTCGTGCCCTCGCGGATGCGCGCCGAGTTGCCTGCGCCGTAATTTTGCGCAATGAAGGTGGAATAGGCGTTGCCGAAGTCCTGCACGGGCAGATAGGCGAAGCTGTCGATCTTTACTGCCGCCGCAAACGCGGCCATCACCGTCGGGCCGAAGCTGTTTACCAGCCCCTGAACCATCAGTATACCAAAATTCATCACCGATTGCTGCGCGCATGTCAGCGACGACATCGACACGATCTGCCGCAGTATGGCCCTGTCATAGCGCAGTTCATTTCGTTTTGGAATTATATCATTGCATTTCGAAAGTACAAAAATCAGCAGGCCGAGGCCGGAAACGTACTGCGCGATTACCGTGGCCCAGGCCGCGCCTGCAATGCCCATGTTCAGCACCGCCACAAACAACAGATCCAGCCCCACGTTCAACAGGGCAGACGCTGCGAGGAATATCAGCGGCGCGGTTGAATTGCCCAACGCGCGCAGCAGGCAAGACAGATAGTTGTATAGCGATGTGGCGACCAGTCCCGCGAATATGATTAGCAAATAGCTGCGCATGCCGTCAATCACCTCGGCCGGCACGCGCAGAAATGCCAGTAATGGCTCCAGAAAAGCGTATACCGCGGCGTTCAGCGCCAGTGTGATCAGTAGAATCAGTGCGAACGCATGGGCCACGCCCCTGCGCAGCGTCACCTCGTCGCCGCGCCCGCGATAGATGGAAAACAGCGCGCCCGAGCCCATGGACAGGCCCAGGAAGATGGAGGTGAGGAAGGTCATCAGCGTGTAGGCCGATCCCACGGCGGCCAGCGCATTCGCACCCAGCACGCGCCTGACGATCAGCGTGTCGGCTATATTGTAGAACTGCTGGAGCAGGTTGCCCGCCATCATCGGCAGCGCAAACAGGATCAGCGAGCGCGAAATCGGCCCGCGCGTCAGATCGCGATACATGATTCCATCCCCCAAATGAACATATTTCATGCTCGATTATAGCACTGCATATTACAAAACGCAAGTTATAAGTTTCGTATTGAAATATGGCTGCAATTATGTTATAATAGCATCGGACTGAAATTCGAGGAGGGCGCGCATGTATTTGAGCGGGTTGGACGAGCTGGATCGGAAAATTCTGGATTTGCTCACGCAAAACGCGCGTTACAGCTATTCGGAGCTGGGCGAGCGACTGGGTCTTTCGCGCGTGGCGATCAAGAATCGCATGGATGTGCTGGAGCAGCGCGGCGTGATCGAGGGCTACACCGTCATCGTGAATCCGCAGCGCACGGGCGGCGCGGTTTCCTGCTACTATGAAATCGAAACGCGGCCGGACGCGCTGGCCGAGGTGATCCGCCGATTGGAAGCCTGTCCCACGGTGACGCAGATTTATCGCGTGACCGGCGAATGCAGACTGCACGTGCATGCCGTCGCCGCCGACCAGGATGAACTGGAACGGCTGACGACGCAGGTGCTCGACGTCTTACCGGGTTTGCTTTCCATGCGCACAAACGTGATTCTCAGCCGCATCAAGGACGTGAAAGGCCTGAGACTGTAATTTTTCCATCAAGTCCGGGCCATATTTGGGATTGACGGTGCGGACAGGATGTGCTATAATCCGATTCGGAAAAATAAATAAGCCGCCGTTTGATGCTTGCAGGAGAGCGGGCGCGAGCCCCGCCGAAGGAGATACACTCTCAGGCTTCCCCAGCGGGATGAGGACTGTGAGCGGACGGCACTCTGGAGACACCCGGATTTTCCGGGGGCCGAAGGGGCAAGCGCAGGAATGCGCCAATCTCTCAGGCAAAAGGACAGAGCGGCATCGCCCTTCTTCGCATGTGTGAAGGAGAGGGTAAATGCGTTGCGTTTCTGTGGCCGCCTGAGCGGCCGCATTTTTTATGCCGCTTTCCGGGCGCATCGCGGCGGCGGAACCGGGAAACTTTAGCGCGATATTTAAGGAGGAAACAAAAAATTATGATTCAGGAGAATATTGCATGCGTGCGCGCGGCCGATCCGGCCATCGCCGATCTGATTGAAGCGGAGCTCGGCCGTCAGCGCCGGAATCTGGAGCTGATCGCTTCTGAGAATATCGTTTCGCCCGCCGTGATGGCGGCCATGGGCTCGGTGCTCACCAATAAATATGCCGAGGGCTATCCGGGACACCGCTACTATGGCGGCTGCGAGTTTGTGGATCAGGTGGAAGAAATCTGCATTGAACGCGCGAAGGCGCTGTTCGGCGCAAAATTCGCCAATGTGCAGCCCCACAGCGGTTCGCAGGCGAACTTCGCCGCCTATATGGCGCTGTGTAAACCGGGCGACACGGTGCTGGGTATGGATTTGAGCTGCGGCGGCCACCTGACGCACGGTGCTTCAGCGAATTTCTCCGGCAAGTTTTACAACATTGTCGCCTACGGCTGCGATCCGGAAACCGGTCTGATCGACTATGAGCAGGTGCGCGCGCTGGCCATGAAGCATCGGCCGCGCATGATCATCGCGGGCGCATCGGCCTATCCGCGCGCAATCGATTTCAGGCGCTTCCGCGAAATCGCCGATGAATGCGGCGCGTATCTGATGGTGGATATGGCGCATATCGCTGGCCTGGTCGCCGCGGGCGAGCATCCTTCGCCCATCGGCCTTGCCGATATCACCACCACTACCACCCATAAGACGCTGCGCGGCCCGCGCGGCGGCCTGATCTTTACCAACGACGAGGCCATCGCCCGCAAGATTAATTCTGCCATTTTCCCCGGCGGTCAGGGCGGCCCGCTGATGCATGTGATCGCGGCGAAAGCCGTAGCGCTGGGCGAGGCCCTGAAGCCGGAATTCCGCGCGTATCAGCACGCCGTGGCCGAAAACGCGCGCGCCATGGCCGCAGCGCTTCTTCAGCGCGATATCGCGCTGGTGACCGGCGGTACGGACAACCATCTGATGCTGATCGACTTGCGCGAGACGGGCGTTAGCGGCCGCGTGCTGGAGGAACGGCTGGATCAGGTGCGCATCACTGCCAACAAGAACAAGATTCCCGGCGACCCGCGTCCCGCTTCGGAAACATCCGGTTTGCGCGTGGGAACGCCCGCCGTCACTGCGCGCGGCCTGCGCGCCGCGGACGCCGCCGAGGTGGGCGAGCTGCTGGCGCTGGCCATCCATGATTTTGATGGCCGCCGCGCCGAGATCGTCGATCGTGTAGACACGCTCTGCCGCAAATATCCGCTGTACGAATAATGCCGTGAATATGCGAAATGTCCCGCCGCTCTAACCAGAGCGGCGGGACAAATTTATAAAGGACGAGAATTAGCAAAAACGCACCGGAGACCCCACAAGGTGGAGGCTCCGGCAGCACCGCCCCGCAGCTTGCGCAGGGGGCGGGCTGGTCGCGCCTCCTCAGGAGTCGCGACTGCTATAAACGCACCGAAACCGGCGCAAAGCGCCGTTTCCGGCAAAGCACTATGGTTACTCCGATAGAAAGTTTTTCAGATCGATCTCACCGGTGAACACGCTTTGCGCGGGACCGGTCATGAGGATGCGGCCATCGGGAAGCCACTCGTCGCGCAGGGTACCGCCGGGGAGATGTACGTTTGCCGCGCGCCCGGTCAGGCCCAATGTCGCCGCCGCGACCAGCGCCGCGCAGGAGCCGGTGCCGCAGGCCAGCGTGGGGCCGATGGCGCGCTCCCACACCTTCACGCGGATGTTTTCCTGGTCGTCGGCCCGGCAGAACTCCACGTTCGCCTTTCGAGGAAACAGCGGGTGTACTTCCAGCATTTCGCCGAAGCGCCAGAAATCGGCACGGTTTTCGGGATAATAATCAAAGGTCACGACGTGCGGAACGCCGGTGTTGACGCAGAAGAATGCGCAGTCGCGCCCGTCCAGCGGAATATGCACGCGGTTCGTCTCCGCCGCTACCGGGATCATTTCGGGGTTTAACAGAGGTACGCCCATGTCCACCGTCGCGCCCACGGCCGCGTCGCCGTCCATTTGCAGGCGAATGCGCTTGACGCCTGCCAGCGTTTCCACATCGAATTCGGTCTTGCGCACCAGTCCCGAATCATGCATGAATTTCGCGGCGCAGCGTATGCCATTGCCGCACATTTCGGCCTCGCTGCCGTCCGGATTGATGATGCGCATGCGCATATCGGCCACGGCGCTCGGGCAGGCCAGGATCAGCCCATCTGCGCCGATGCCGAAGCGCCGGTCGCACAGCGCCCTGCCCAGCGCGTTCGGGCTTGGGATATCGCAGTGTACGGCGTCCAGGGCGATAAAATCGTTGCCGATGCCCTGCAGCTTGGTGAATCTCACGCTCATTTCTCCTTCATGCATACCAGTTCTACCAGCATGCGGCTCACAGCGTCCATGTCCTGCACGGCAATGCATTCAAAGCGCCCGTGGAAATTCAATCCGCCGGTGCCCAGATTCGGGCAGGGCAGACCCTCAAACGAGAGCCGCGAGCCGTCCGTGCCGCCGCGAATGGGATTGGAGAACGGCTCTACGCCCACCGCGCGCCACGCTTCCTCCGCTCGGCGCACGATGTGCATGTGCGGCTGGATGACTTCCAGCATGTTGAAGTACGAATCCTGAATGTCGGCTTCCACCGTGCCCGCGCCATAGCGTGCGTTCAGATAGACGGCCGCGTCGCGGGCCAGCGCCTTGCGCGCCTCGAAACGCGCGTGATCGTGGTCGCGAATAATGTAGTGTGCCTCGGCTTCCTCCGTACCGCCCTGAATATCGCACAGGTAGAAGAAGCCCTCGCGGCCCTCAGTGTGCTCCGGACGCTCGGCGGGCGGCAGCATGGCGTTGAATTCCATGGCGATCAGCGCGGCGTTCACCAGCTTGTTCTTTGCCTCGCCGGGATGTACGCTGCGGCCATGGCACTTGAGCGTCAGCGAAGCTGCGTTGAAGTTTTCATATTCGATGGCGCCGGGCGCGTCGCCGTCCACGGTATAGGCGAAGTCCGCACCAAAGCCCTTCACGTCGAACAGGTCCGCGCCGCGGCCGATTTCCTCGTCCGGCGTAAACCCGATCAGAACGCGGCCATGCGGGCGGTCGCTGGCGAGAATGACTTCACAGGCGGTCAGAATTTCGGCCACGCCGGCCTTGTCGTCCGCGCCGAGCAGGGTCTTGCCGTCGGTCACGATCAGATCCTTGCCTGCGCGCGCGGCGAGCTCCGGATAATCCCGCGGGCTCAGCGTTGCGCCGCCGTCGAGCAGCACGTCCCTGCCGTCGTAATTTTCCACGATGCGCGGCTTCACCGGCGAGGAGGGTACGCAGTCCACGGTGTCCATGTGCGCGATCAGGCCGATGGCCGGGAACCCCTCGGTGTTGGCCGGAATTTCAGCGTAGAGATAGCCGTGCGCGTCCAGGCGCACGTTGGAGAGACCCATTTCCCGCATTTCGTCCGCCAGCGCCCTGGCCAGCACCAGTTGGCCGGGTGTGGAGGGGCAGCAGTCGTTGCGCTCGCAGGAAGCAGTGTCGAATTGCACATAGCGCAGCAGGCGCTCGTAAACCTTCATATAATTATACCTCCTGTCTGCCCAGCATGGCCGCGCCGATAATGCCCGCGTCGTTTCCGAGCTCGGCCAGCGCCACCCGCGCGTGGGGCATGGATTTAAAGAAGATCATTTCCGGCAGCAGTGCGTTCACCTTGTCCAGCAGGAAGTCGCCCGCCCTGGAAACGCCGCCGCCCAGCGCAATGATTTCTGGATCATACAAATTAATCAGATTCACCAGTCCCACGGTCAGGTGATAGACATAGCGATCGAACAGCTCAGTGCAGGCCGGGTCGCCCGCCTTGGCCAGGTCAATCACGGTGCGCGCCTCAATGCGGCTCAGGTCGCCGTTTACCGCGCGATTGAGCGCACCTTCCGGCTGCGCTGCGGCCAGCTTGCGGCCCTCGCGGATGATGGCTGTGGCGCTGGCATAGCGCTCCCAGCAGCCGCGGTTGCCGCAGGTACACATCTCGCCCCCGGCTACAGTAATCATGTGGCCGACCTCGGTGGCAATGCCGTGCGGCCCCATGAACACCTTGTCGTCCAGGACCACGCCGCCGCCCACGCCGGTGCCCAGCGTGACGACCACGCTGTTCTTCGCGCCCCGGCATACGCCCGCCACATGCTCGGCCAGTCCGGCCACGGTGGCGTCATTGTTGGCGAAGATCGGCTTGTCGATGCGCGCGCGCATCATCTCCATCAGCGGCACGTCGTGCCACTTCAGGTTCGTGCAGAAGGGCACGCGTCCAGTGCGCGGGTCGAGCATGCCCGGTATGCCGATGCCCACTGAGGCGACCTCATCGAGCGTGTGCCCGCTTTCGGCCAGCACCCGCAGCGAAAGCGCCGCCATGTCGTCGATCATTGCCGTAGCGCCGCGCTCCAGTTGCGAAGCACAGCTGTCCTTATGAAGTATATGTCCGCTTTCATCTACGACGCCGGCCTTGATGCTGGTACCGCCCACGTCGATGCCAATGTAGAGCATAGCTGTCTATTTCCTCCGTACTGTCATTCGTCGAGCTCGCCGTCGTCCTGTTCGCGGCGGGCAATTTCGGCGCTGCGCTGCGCCAGATCCATGGCGGCGTTGTAGCCCATCTGCTTCTGGCGGAAGTTGCGCGCTGCCACCTCCAGCACCACGGCTAGGTTGCGGCCCGGGTGGATGGGCAGCAGCAGCGAGGGCAGCTTTACGCCCAGGATTTCGGTGTAGTTTTCCGTGAGCCCCAACCGGTCGTATTCCTTGCCGTTCTGCCACATTTCAAGGTGGACGTGCAGGTTAATGGTCTTTTTGTTCTGCACCGCGCCCGCACCGTAAAGGTTGAGCACGTTGATGATGCCCACGCCGCGGATTTCCATAAAGTGGCGCACGCGTTCCGGCGATTCGCCGATCAGCTGCCCTTCGTTCAGGCGGCGAATGCTTACCACGTCGTCCGCCACCAGCTGGTGGCCGCGCTTGATCAGTTCCAGCGCGGCCTCGCTCTTGCCTACGCCGGAATTGCCGGTAATCAGCACGCCCGTGCCAAACACGTTCACCAACACGCCGTGACGCGTTTCGTGGGGCGCGAGCGCCAGATTCAGGTAGCGAATCAGTTCCAACTCGAAGCGCGTGGTCTGCTTCGGCGTCTGGTAAATCGGAATGCGGTGCGCCGCAGCCAGAATCAGCATTTCATCAAAGCAGGGGATATCGCGGCAGATGACGATGCACGGCAGGTCGTAATTGAACAGCCGCGTCAGCCGCGCGCGCCGCGTGCTCTCGTCCAGACTGGAAAGATAGGTCATTTCCACCAGCCCCAACAGCTGCGGGCGTTCGAAGGCGAAGAAATCCCAATAGTCCGCCAACTGAAGTCCGGGCCGCGTGGAATTGCTTACCTCGATGGGCAGGTATTTCTTCTTCGCGTCGTATATGCGCTTGAGTCCCAACGCTTCTACAAAATCCCGTTCGAGTATCACTGACCGCTGCCTCCCATTCTGCCCTCATCCAGGTACAGATTTACGATGCGCGCCACGCCGCAGTCCGTATTCTTCGGCGCGATTAATTTCACCTCGCGGCGCACGCTCTCGGGCGCGTTTTCCATCGCATAGCTCACGCCGCAGTATTTCAGCATTGGCATATCGTTCATTTCGTCGCCAAAGGCCAGCATTTCATCGGGAGCTATGCCGGTGGCGGCGCTCACGCCGCGCATGCCGTCCGCCTTGTCCACGCCCGCCAGCACGATTTCGAGGTGCGTCTTGCCGGATTTCACAAAGTTCAGCTGCGGAAATTCGGGCTGAAGCGCGGCGATCAGTTGGTCGAGCTGTTCGGGCTCGCCCAGCGTCAACAGCTTGTACACGTCGCTGTCAAGCCACTGCGAAAGCGGCGCGCCCACCTCCGTGCCGCGCACGCCGATCTTGTTTTCGTAGTATTCGGTCCACGCGCAGCGCTTTTCCAGATAATAGCCGCGGCCGGGAAAAGCATGGGTGTAGGCGCCCAGTGCTTCCAGCCGCTTCAGCACGGCGACGGCAATTTCCCGGGGCACAGTTTTGCCCGCCAGTATGCGGTCGGCGGTCATATCGTATACCATTGCGCCGTTAAACAGCGCCATCGGCGCGTTTACGCCGATCTGCCGCGCAATGGGCAGCGTGGCTTCGATCATGCGGCCGCTGGAAATGGCGACGCGCACGCCCGCGTCCATGGCGCGCTTCAGCGCGTCGATGTTCTGCTGCGGCAGCTGGCTGCCCGTGGATAGCAGCGTGCCGTCAAGATCAATTGCAATCAGGCGTATCATAGCGTTTGTTTGTCCTCCCGGTTCGTTCGTTGGCCGCATTGACGGCTGCGTGTCTGGCTTTTTATATTGTAAACCATTTTCGCCGGGCTTGCAAGCCGGAAATGAAGCCGAATTTTGCTTGACAGCGCGGTGTGCCTGTGGTATTTTGTTCATTATAAGAATGCAAGGATGCGATGAATATGCCTTTCAATGAAAACCTGATTTCCAGCGCGTTGCGCGGCGTATCCGGCAGCGCCATACGCGATATATTCAAGCTGCTGGGCAAGCCGGGCATGATTTCCTTCGCCGGGGGCAATCCCTCCATGCGGGCGCTGGAGCCGGACGCGGTGAAGGCTGTGGCTTGCGAGGCCATCGACCGCTACGGTGCGGCCATTCTGCAATACGGCGCGACCGAAGGCCTGCCCGGCTTGCGCGAGCGCACGGCGCAGTATCTGTCGCAGACGGCAGGCGTGCGCTGCACGGCGGAAAATATACTGCCGGTACAGGGCTCGTCGCAGGCGTTTGATCTGCTGCTGAAGGCGCTGATTAATCCCGGCGACGTGGTGCTCTGCGAAAGTCCCACCTTTCTGGGCGCGATTCAGGCCATGCGCATCTACGGCGCGCGCATTATTCCCATGCCTACGGACGAGGGCGGTGTAATCATCGACGAGGCCGAAGCGCTGGTGAAGAAGTATCGCCCGAAGCTGATGTATGTGATCCCCACCTTTCAGAACCCCACTGGGCGCACGCTGACCGGCGAGCGCCGCAAGGCGCTGGCCATCATGGCCGCGAAGAACGGCTTCGTCATCGCCGAGGATGATCCCTACCGGGACCTGCGCTATTCGGGCGAGGCGCTGCCTTCCATTTCCTCGTACGATGAGGAGGGCTGGGTGGTATACATGTCCAGCTATTCCAAGTATATTTCGCCGGGACTGCGTGTGGGCGCGGCCGCCGTGCCGGATGCGGGCCTGCTGCGCAAGATGGTGATCGGCAAGCAGTCGTCGGACGTGCATTCCCCGCTGCTGAACCAGGCCATCGTGGAGCTGTATCTGGAAAAGGGCTTGCTGGAGCCGCACTTGAAGCGCATATGCGCCGATTACCGGCATCAGCTGGACGCGATGCTCGACGCGCTCAGCGCTTTTCCGGAGGGCACGGTACACACAGTGCCGCAGGGCGGATTGTTCGTGTGGGCGCGGCTGCCGCGCGACATGAGCGCGCAGGTGCTGCTGGAGAAGGCAATCGAGAAAAACGTGGCCTTCGTGCCCGGCACGCACTTCTATCCCGAGGGCGGCCATGAAAATACGCTGCGCCTGAATTTTTCCATGCAGGAACCGGCGGCCATCGCCGAAGGCATGGGCCGGCTGGGCGCGCTGATTAAAGATTTGAAAAAATAAAACGATTTGGAGAGATAAAACATGAATGCATTGGATTTGTTGAAGGAACGCGGGTTTGTAAAGCAGATTACCTTTGAAGAGGACCTCTACAAGGCATTTGATCAGGAAATGGTGCCCTTCTATGTGGGCTTCGATCCCACCGCCGATTCGCTGCATATTGGCCACTACATTCCGATTATGGCCATGGCGCACCTGCAAAAGGCTGGGCACAAGCCCTTCGCGCTGATGGGCGGCGGCACAGGCATGATCGGCGATCCTTCCGGCAAGAGCGATCTGCGCAAGGTGCTCACCGTGGAGGATATTGACAACAACGTCGCGCACATCAAAAAGCAGATGGAATCTTTCCTGGATTTCGATCCCGAGAAGGAAAACTGCGCCGTGATCGTGAACAACGCCGACTGGCTGCGCGATCTGAACTACATCGACTTCCTGCGCGATGTGGGCGCGCTATTCTCCGTCAACCGCATGCTCACCGCCGAATGCTACAAGCAGCG
>CAKUDW010000024.1 GCA_934645275.1 uncultured Clostridia bacterium | reverse complement strand
CCCTCGGCCTGTTCAATGTGAACCAGCTCCAGCAGAGGGGTCTTGCCGATCAGCTGGTCGGCGGATGTATAGATCTTACGCATAATATTTTCCTCCTAAGCGGTTATTGTTTTATTTGATACTTTGTTATCTGCACGCCTGTCCGCTGACGACGGCAACATCGAAGACCCCAATTAAAATGCATTGTATTACCAACCTTTCTTGTAGGTTTATATAAATTATAGGACCGCCTTGTCCATTTGTCAATAGTTGTTACCCGATTTTTTATTGATTTACCTACTTTCCTGCTGTATAATAGGATTGTCTCTCAAGGGAGGAAGTAGAAATGCTGATTTCAACCAAAGGACGGTATGCGCTTCGGGTCATGATCGATCTGGCCGAGCATCAGGCGGACGGTTTTATTCCTCTGAAGGTCATTGCACAGCGGCAGGAAATATCTGAAAAGTATTTAGAGAGCATTATCAAGCTGCTGGTAAGAGCAAAGCTGTTGACCGGCGTGAGGGGGAAGGGCGGCGGCTACCAGTTGGCGAAGGCGCCGGAACAGTATACGGTAGGGAGCATCCTGCGTATCACAGAAGATACTATGGCTCCCGTCTCCTGCCTGGCTCTCGGTTCCGACGTTTGTCCCCGGTCGGCTGAATGCCGCACACTTCCCATGTGGCGGGGACTGGATAAGCTCATTACGGAATACTTTGAGAATATCACCCTTGCGGATCTGATGCGCGGGGAACCTGATGGGTATGACTATGTTACATAATCCATACTCCGCTCTAAAAAGACATCTGCCATGTTGGCGGATATCTTTTTAGGGGATAGGAATTAGCACAACTTAGAGCTTTACGGGTCGGCGGCTCAGGCAGGGAGATGACGACAATTTTGAGAGAACAGGAATTAGCAAAGCCAGAGCTTTGCGGGCCGGCGATTCAGGTCAAGCGGCATTGATTCTTATTCGGAAGCTGCTTTTCAGAAATTCGGTCACAGTTTCGGCTACTATCAAATCAATTGGAACTGCGCCCACTTCTGGGACTTCAGCCGCCAGATAAAAATTGCACCGCGGAATACGAGGTCGATGCTCATGCCAATCGCCACACCAATAACGCCCCAGTCCAGCCACAGGCCAAACAGTGCCGAGAAGAAAAGCCGTGCGGCAATGGTTAGCGTAATGGAGACGATCATGGTGAACTTCACATCACCGGCAGCACGCAAGCCATTCCCCAGAGAGCCGGCAAAGGGGTATGCCAGACCATTAAAGATGTTGTTGATGAGAACCAGCCAGATTACGAGTTGCTTTGCCTCTGGCGAAATGGCAGAGTAGCGAACGATCAGCGGCGTGAGGGCAAAAATCAAGGCGTTCCAAATGACAGAGAGAAACAGCGTAGTTTTATTGAGCTTTTTGAAATAAAAACTGGCGGCATCGGTGTCCCTCGCACCCATACACTGACCAATCACAGTAGTGTAAACCGGGGCCATGGCAAGCCCCATGATGGACGCCAGCGACCAGATGCTCTGCGCCACGCCGTTAGCGGCGATCTGATAAGTGCCGAACAGTGCTACCATGCTGGACAGCGCCACTTTGACGAGCTGGTGTACACCGTTTTCAACACCGTTTGGAAGCGCAATCCCCATGATCTTTTTGAGAAGGCCACTGTCCCAAGTAAATATATCCGTAAGCTGGTACCGCACCGCTTTTTTTGCCTGGAAGCAATAGAGCGTGACAGCTACGGCGGAAAGCACGCGAGAAATCAGGGACGGCCATGCAACGCCCGCGGCCCCCATCTTCAGGGCGAACACTCCTACACAGTTACCGATTACGTTGATGACATTGGCAACAATGGAGATGTTCATAGTTACATTTGCTTTCCCGATGCTGCGACACAGGGCTGCGCCCGCGTCATAGATGGCAAGGGACGGCAGAGACAGCGTCGTAATCCACAGATAGGATTCGCAGGCCGTCATCACATTCGCTTCGATTTTACCGAACAGCAGACGTAATAGTTGCGTGTGAAACACCAGAATCAATGCCGCCATGATCGCTGAAACGACGGTGGAAATCATCAGCAATTGCCCGGAAGAACGGGATGCCGCTTTTTCATTTTTGCTGCCAATGTACTGACTGATAATGACCGCACCGCCGGAAGATAACGCCGTGAACAGAAAAATTAGGACAGTGTTGAAGGATGTGACCAGCGACACGCCAGAAACGTCCGCTTCACTGGAAAAACTGACCACAAAAGTATCCGCAATGCCGACAAACATTAGAAGAAACTGCTCGATAAAAAGCGGGATAATTAGATTCCGCAGGCTTTTATTTGTAAACATATCACGCCTCGTATTTCTGCGTAAAAGTGCGTTTGCAGTCTGCCAGCATTCGCTCAACCTTTTCTATATTCCAGTTGCAGAAATTTGTTGCAATCATGGAAGCGATACCGTGGGCGTGCATCCAGAGCTGATCATGCAGAATGTCCGATTCTTCATGGTCGATATGATAGGTGTCCATCAGTTCTTCGATGGAACGTTCAATCATGGGAAACAGGGTTTGCTTGATTTCCACAAAAGCATTTGACCGCATGAACAGGAAACAGAACAGACAAGGGTCTTCCATGGCAAAACGAATATATCGCATGCCATACAAGCAGACAACGCCGTCTTTGCTTCCGTCTCTCATGTATTTTTCAAATTCTGCAACGGCCAGTGGAATCAGTTCTTCCTTTAGTTCGTCCATCCCGGAAAAGGACAGATAAACGGGCTGCGTGGAACATCCCAATTCTTTGGCGAGCTGTTTGATGTTCACCGCTTCATAGCCTTGTTTTTTCAGCAACTTCAACGAAGCATTCAAAATCATTTCCTTTGGTATTTGCTTTTTGGCAGGCATCATTTCACCTCGAACAATAAATACTTTTATTAATAATCTAATTTATTATATTCACAATCGACTTCATTGTCAAGAAACAGTTCATGCCAGTGCCGAGAAAAGATACCTATCAGTTAAGGAGCAAGCCGAGGCGTTCGCCATAGCTTGCTCTCTAAACTATGGATGAAGTTTTTCATGGATGTGTTCGCACTTTGCAGCTTGCCTGGCACCCATATGGCTAGCAGCGGAAGTCCCAGAAGGTTTATCAGAAGTGTCAGCATAAAAAGAATGTCGTTCTTCACGAAGTAAGGGAAGCAGAGCTGGCATTTTGATGCCGGCACCCCCTTTGAGAAGGAAGCAATGCTGAAGGTCGGAAAATTGCTAACCTGACAAAGTTTAGCCGGATAAATATTCTGGTTTATGTTTATAAACGCCGTGCGCATTTTGTGCAGCGCACGGCGTGAATGAATTTGCATGAATATTACGTTAAGGGTTTGGGCGGCGATGTTTGAAGAAAGCGCACAAAAAAGCGGTGCAATTCTTTCACAAACTGCACTGCTTTTGTCTGGTACCGGCGATCGGATTCGAACCAATGACACTCCGGGTATGAACCGAATGCTCTAGCCAACTGAGCTACGCCGGCAAATGGTTGCGGGGGAGGGATTTGAACCCTCGACCTCCGGGTTATGAGCCCGACGAGCTACCGGACTGCTCTACCCCGCGACATCGTCTGAAAGCGAATTCGCTCTCAACGCAAAATCTATTATATCATAAGCATGTGGGGGATGTCAATACCCCGGCGTGGAAAAATTTTCATTTTTCATCGAGCGTTGGGGGCGCGCATGTTTACAGTGCGCCCAGGGCAAAATAGAACCGTTGGGAGGGCCGAATATGTTTACATTGTTTCTGCGCGGCATGCTGCTCTATGCTGTGATGATACTGACGATGCGTCTGTTGGGCAAGCGGCAGCTAGGTGAATTCCAGCCGTTCGAGTTGGCACTGACGATTCTGCTGGCGGATATCATTTCCGAGCCGATGGGCAGCGTATCCACGCCGCTGCTGCACGGGCTGCTGCCAGTTGCGGCGGTCATTGTGGTACACGGGATCATCAGCCTGTTGTGCCTGAAATTTGACAGCTTTCGAGCGGTGGTTTCGGGCAAACCTACGGTGGTGGTTGAGCGCGGCGTGATCGATCGCAGGGCGCTGAACCGGCTGTGTCTGAGCCTGGCAGATTTGCTGGAGGGGCTGCGCTGTGCTGGCTATCAGGATCCCTTCGAGGTGGAGACCGCCGTGGTGGAGGCCAATGGTACGGTATCCGCCTTTCAAAAGGCGCAGTTTCGTCCCGTACAGGCGGGCGAAATGAACCTGAATCCAGCCTATGAGGGGCAGGCGCTGGCGTTGATCATGGACGGACGCGTGCAGCAAAACAACCTGCAAAAGGCGCAGCGGGATGAAAAATGGCTGACGAATCTGCTGAATGGGCGCGGACTGAGCGCACAGAGTGCGTATCTGGCCAGCCTGGATACGAGCGGCAAGCTCACGTTGCAGCTGTGCGACGGCACGCTCATGCGCTTTCAGGCCATGCAGGAGAGCGAGGTGAGCTGGTGAAGCGCACGATATGGGTCACGGCTGTCACGCTGACGATTGCGCTGGGGATTTGCCTGTTTTCAGAAATCTATATTCAGCGCTTTGTGACGCGCGCGCGGCATCTGCGCACAGAAGCTGTGGAATACATGGATCGACGGGACATGACGTCGGCGACCGAAACTATGACGCGGTTGGCGGCACTGCTGCGCGAAAGCGGCGGCTGGCTTGAAATACTGTGCGACCACGACGACTTGCACGAAATTAAGGGCCAGGCCATCGAAGCAAAAACTAGCATCGAGTTGGGCGATATCGACGATTTCTACCAGGCCATATATGGCTTCGGCGAGGTGCTGGAGCACATCGCTGACGAGCAGGAGCTTCGGCTCAGCAATCTCTGTTGACGCGCGCTGCATTTTCAGGTATGATGGTGGCGGAGGTGACGCAAGATGCGCGATGTGGACGCGGCCATGATGACTGAAGCGCTGCGTGAGGCGCGGCTGGCGATGGATGAGGGTGAAATGCCCGTGGGCTGCGTGATTACCCGGGATGGACAAATCGTCGCGCGCGGCCGCAACAATCGTGAGGCGAGCTGCGATCCCACCGGACACGCCGAGATCGTGGCGCTGCGCGCGGCTGCACGGACGCTGGGCAGTTGGCGGCTGGATGGCTGCGAGATGTACGTTACGCTCGAGCCTTGTCCAATGTGCGCGGGTGCGATTGTGCAGGCGCGCGTTGCCGAATTATGCTTCGGCGCGGCCGACGCGCGCTATGGCTGCGCGGGCAGCGTGTATCGCATTCCTGAAGATCCGGCGTTCAACCATTTTTGCCGCACGCGCGGCGGCGTGCTGGCTGCGGAATGCGCGGCGCTGCTTCAGCGCTTCTTTGAGACGCGGCGATAAACGAATATATACATAGATTCTGCATGGATATTCGCGATATTCGCGCGATATCCATCTTTTTAACCGAATATACTCATAAATATGCGATTCAACCCTTGATTTTTGCGCCGGTTTGCGTATAATTATACCCATCAAAACGATTTCGCGCCGAGCGCGCCGAAGGGAAGTAAGCAAAATGAAGAAAAAGACTAATTTCAAGAAGATCGTTCTGGCCTATTCCGGAGGACTGGACACTAGCATCATCATTCCGTGGCTGAAGGAGAATTACGAGGGCTGCGAAGTTATCGCGGTTTCGGGCAATGTTGGTCAGGTTGGCGAGCTGGACGGCCTGGAGGAAAAGGCGCTCAAGACCGGCGCTTCCAAGCTGTATGTTGAGGACCTGAACAAGGAATTCGTCGAGGACGTCATTATTCCCTGCGTGCAGATGGGCGCAAAATATGAAAACACCTACTTGCTGGGCACTTCCATGGCGCGTCCGATTATCGCCAAGCGTCTGGTAGAGATTGCCAAGGCGGAAGGCGCGGATGCCATTGCCCACGGCTGCACTGGCAAGGGCAACGATCAGGTGCGCTTTGAGCTGGCTGTGAAGGCCTTCGCGCCGGATATGCCCATCATCGCGCCCTGGCGAATCTGGGACATCAAGGGCCGCGAGGAAGAAATCGACTACGCCGAGGCGCACAACATTCCGCTGAAGATTAGTCGCGAGACCAACTATTCCAAGGATAAGAACATGTGGCACCTGTCCCACGAGGGCCTGGAACTGGAAGATCCCGCCAATGAGCCCAAGTATGCTGGCAACATGGAAATGGGCTGCTGCCCCGAGGAAGCGCCGGACGAGGCCGAATATGTTTCCATCGACTTTGAAAAGGGCGTTCCGGTTGCAGTCAACGGCGAAAAGATGGACGCCGTTTCGCTGGTATGGAAGCTGAACGAGCTGGGCGGCAAACACGGCGTCGGCATTATCGACATCGTGGAGAACCGTCTGGTGGGCATGAAGTGCCGCGGCGTGTATGAGACGCCTGGCGGAACCATCCTGTATCATGCGCACGAGATGCTGGAGCAGCTGTGCCTGGATAAGTATACCCAGCACTATAAGCAGCGCATGGCGCTGGAATTCGCCGATCTGGTGTACAACGGCCAGTGGTATTCGCCCCTGCGCGAGGCGATGAGCGCGTTCTGCGAAAAGACGCAGGAGACCGTCACCGGCACGGTGAAGCTCAAGCTCTACAAGGGCAACATCATCGGTGCAGGCATGACCAGCCCCTACAGTCTGTATGATCCGGAGATCGCTACCTTCGACGCCGAGGATGTGTACGACCAGACCTGGGCTGACGGCTTCATCACCCTGTTTGGCCTGCCCACGCAGGTACACGCCAAGATGAAGGCGAAGAACCATCTGCTGTAATGGCATTCTTTCCAAAATCCGACGGTTTTGTCGATTTGAGAAAAATGCGGGTTCTGGAAATTCTCATAAACCTCCGGGCGGAATCCAGACTGGTAGAATTGGCTTTTCACCGCTCACGTCGCTGAATTTGATTTTACAGGTAGTTCCGCGCCGGCTTTTTCAACAATCTGATGTGGGCGACCCTTGCGGTCGCCCATTAGTCTGTCGAAAAACCCAGGAGAGCTCGAGAGGGTCGAAGCCCTCTCGAACTTCCAGTCGTGCCCAGCGGCGTGTACGGTGGACACGGGGCGATTTTTTGCGGCGGAAAATTCCATTTTCCAGAGTGAAAATCGTTTTCTTACAGTTTTTGCGCCCGGAAATCTGAAGGATTTCAGCAAAAACTGGTGAGGGTGGCAGTGGCGGGGGAGCTTGCTTCCCCGTCCACCAAATTGTCAAAACCTTTTTGACAATTTGGTATGGGCGACCCTTGCGGTCGCCCATGATTTTTGGTATTCTTATAGCTATAGTATTGATTTGGATTCGGAGGAGGAAGACCTCATGAAACTTTGGGCAGGCAGGCTTCAGGGACAGGTAGACGATCGGCTGAACGAGTTGAACGCTTCTATCGGTTTTGATTCGCGCATGTATCGCCAGGATATTCGCGGCTCCATGGCGCACGCGAAGATGCTGGGTGCGAGCGGCGTGATTCCACAGGCGGACGCGGAGGCCATCGTTTCGGGGCTTCGGAATATGCTCTCCGATCTGGAATCGGGCGCGCTGGAAATTGACATGGGCAGCGAGGACATTCATACCTTTGTGGAGGCCGAGCTGACGAAGCGCATCGGCGATGCGGGCAAGAAGCTGCACACTGCGCGCAGCCGCAACGATCAGGTGGCGCTGGATGTGCGGCTGTATCTGGCCGATGAGATCGAGCAGATCACCGCCTTGGCGAAGGACTTTATACTGGCCATCTGCGAAACGGCGAAGGCGCATCTGGAAACCGTGATGCCGGGCTATACGCACCTGCAGCGCGCGCAGCCGGTTACGCTGGCGCACTATCTGATGGCCTACGCGCAGATGCTGCTGCGCGATATCGACCGCATGACGGACTGCCGGGCGCGCACGCTGGTTTCGCCGCTGGGCTGCGGCGCGCTGGCGGGCACTACGCATCCCATCAACCGCGAAATGGTGGCCGAGGAGCTGGGCATGAACGGCATCTGCATGAATTCGCTGGACGGCGTGTCCGATCGCGATTTCGTGCTGGAACTGCTGTCCGACCTGTCTATCATGATGATGCACCTGTCGCGCTTCAGCGAGGAAATCTGCATCTGGTGCAGCTGGGAATTCGGCTTCGTCACCCTGTCGGACGCTTTCTCCACTGGCTCGTCCATTATGCCGCAGAAGAAGAATCCGGATATCACCGAGCTGGTGCGCGGCAAGACGGGCCGCGTCTATGGCGACCTGATGGGTCTGCTGACGGCCATGAAGGCGCTGCCGCTGGCCTACAACAAGGATATGCAGGAGGACAAGGAGGCCGCCTTCGACGCGCTGGATACGGCCGCGCTGTCGCTGGAGGTACTCGCGCCGATGCTGCGCACGGCGACGTTCCATCCGGAGAAGATGAAGCAGGCGGCGCTGGGCGGCTTCATCAACGCCACCGACGCGGCCGACTATCTGGCCAAGAAGGGCGTGCCCTTCCGCGACGCGTATTGTGTAACCGGCCAGCTGGTGAACCGCTGTATCGCGCTGGGTACGACGCTGGATAAGCTGCCCATTGAGGAATACCGCGCGCTCTGCCCCGCGTTTGATGAGGACGTGTACGCTGCCATCGACCTGCTCAACTGTGTGCGCGGCCGAAACCTGCCCGGCAGCCCCGCGCCCGAGCGCGTGCAGGAACAGATTGCGCTGGCGCTGGAAAAAATCAAATAAAAAATGGAGATACAGCAGGCCCCCTGACGCCGGAACCATGTCCGGCGCAGGGGGCCTGCTATCGTTATTTCAGGGCGCCAGTCGGGCCTTGTAGGCAGTCTGGCGGTGCGGGAAAATCGGCACTGTGGTAGGGAATGCTTTCAGCAAAGCTGTTTTCAGCGCAGAGGCGCAGATACTGCGCGTGGTTCAGGTGTACGGGGTAGCGGGATACGGAGAGATTCCCCCGCGCCAGCAGGTCAGCGGCAGGTGCATCCGCTTCTACGGTGCCGGTGAGTATGCCATGCGCGCCGCGGACGAGCAGCTCCTGCGCCATTCGGAGCGCGGCGGGACGGCGCAGCTGCGGATCACTGATGAACACGGCGGTCGTGCGGCCCTCCCGCTCAGGTGGCAGACCCGTTTCCAGCGAGGCCACGGGCGCGTTTTGCCGCTGATACCAAAAGGGCGCGTGCCGGGCCTGCTCGATGTGCGCCACAAAGTGCGCGTCGCCCAGATAGCGGCAGAACAGGCCGCGCGCGCGCAGCAGGCAGAGCAATTCTTCGCCGCGGCCGTAGCAGGGTACGGGGAAGAACAGGCAGCCGTTGTAGCGCTGCAATCGCAGAATTTCGTGCGTCAGAGTGTCGCAGGCCGCCTCATAGCCAATATCGTCACGGCCGTAAGCGCAGTCGATTACCGCCAACTGCGCCTGCATGCCGCGAATGGGATCGCAGGCAAACACCTGTGTATTTTCGGTGTAATCGCCGGAAAAGAGGATGCTACCATCTTCCTCGAAACGGTACCAGACGCTGCCGGGACAGTGCCCGCTGCGCCCCCATTGCACGTGAGCGCGATTGAACATGCCCGCGCCATCCGGGCAGAGCGATTCCAGCGGCAGCGTGCGCAGGCCGGGCAATCGCAGCTGCGCGAGCGTCGGCCTGGAGGCAATCACCAGTCCGCGGAAGCCCAGCTCGGCCAGGTGATTCAGCGCGCCGCTGTGGTCGGCGTGCGAATGCGTCAGGAACACCGCCTTTAGTTCCGGCACGGTTTCGGGCGACAGGCGCGGCCAGGGATCCTGCGCCGCGGCCATCACGCCGCAATCCACCAGAAAACTCTGGCTGGCGGTTTCCACACGAAAGCAGTTGCGGCCATGCTCGCCGCAGCCGCCGGCAATATGCAGCTTCAAACGTTCCCCCTTCCTTCTGTCGACGGCCAGATTCAGCAGAATCAGCGCCGTGGTGGTCAGCAGCACGCAGAGCACGGCCATCGCCATGCCGACGGATACGCTGCCCTGTTCAAATTCGCGCACGATATAGGTAGATACCACCAGCACGTTCGGCGGCGCGATCAGGCTGGCCGTTACCAGTTCGCGGAAGGCGATGATGAAGGTCATCATCCATCCGGAGAGCACGCCGCGCGAGAGCAGCGGCAGCGTGACGCGCCGGAACACATATGCCGGCGAGCCGCCAAACACCTGCGCCGCCGCCGTGAGGCTGTCGCTGATCTGCGTGTAGGCCGAGGAGACATACTGAATGGTGTAGGGCAGAAACAGCGTCACATAGGCCACGACCATGACGCCCATCGTGTTGTACAGCGGAATGAAGCGATAGAGGCGGTTCCAGAATAGCATTACGCCGATGACCAGCACGATGCCGGGCAGCATTTCCGGCAGCATGCCCGCAGCCTCGACTACTTTTGCGGCGCGCGAACGACTCTTGCGCACGGTCGTTGCCAACAACGTGCCCAGCACGGCGCACAGGCTGGCCGAAGTGACGGCCAGCGTCAGGCTGTTCTTCAGTGCCTGAATGCCTCGAGTGTTTTCGGTGAAGAGTTCCACATAATGCGCCAGCGTGAAGTTGCCCGCAGCTAGGCCATAGCCGCGCAGCTTGATCAGCGAGGTGGAAATGATGGAAAAGTACGGCACGCCCACCGCTACGAGCAACACCAGCACCACATAGCACCATGCCAGCACGGTCGCCGGGCGCGACAGGCGCACGCACGCGCCGCGCTGCCCCTTACCGCCGACGAGATGATAGGTTCTGCGCCGGGTAATTTCATTTTGCAGCAGCCACAGCAGCATGCATATGCCCACCAGCACCGATGCGAGCGTGGCAGACTTGCCGAAATCGATAGGCGATATGGTCGCGTAGCGGTGAATCTGCGTGGTGAACACGTCGAAGCCGATGCGCCGGCCCAGCGTGGCGGGCGTGCCGTATTCTGAAATGGTCTTTACAAACACCAGCAGCGCGCCGATGGCGTAATTGCCGCTCAGCAGCGGTAGAAATACCTTTCGCAACCGCCTTCCGAACCCGGCGCCGAATGTTGCGGCGGCTTCTTCTAAACTCGCCGGCAGATTCAGCATGGCGTTTTTCAGCATTGTGAGCATGAACGGAAACACGTGCAGACTCATCACCAGCACCAGCCCCGCCAACGAAAAGAAGTGCTTTTCGCAGCCCGCCGCAGCTGGAACCAGCTGCTGGAGCAGGCCCCGCTTCTGCATGAACAGTATCCAGCCCATGGACGCGATGTAGGGCGGCGTCATGAACGGAATCATGAACAGAATGTCGAAAAATTTGTGCCGCGCAAGGCGCGTGCGCGAAAACAGGTACGCCAGCGGGGCGGCGATCAACGAGGAGGTCAGTACGACCAGCGCGCCCAGCAGCAGAGAATTGCCGATCATGCGCAGGTTGTCGTCCTCGCACAGCGCAGCCCACGCGGCGGCAAGGTCAGGGCGGCCATCTCTGATGACCGCCCTGGCAAATACTGAAATCAGCGGGCAGACGATCAATACCAGCAGTATGACCGCCAGAACCGCGAGGGATACGCGCCGCTTTGAACCGTTTGTCCGCTTCATTTACAGCCCTTCTTTATTTGCAAAGTTCGTTCAGGTGCGCCGCGGCTTCGGAGGCGATGGACATCATGGCTTCCCAGTCGCACTCGATTTGCGGAATGTCCTCAAGATTGGTGCGGTTGTCGCACTTCACATCGCTGCGGCCGGGCAGCAGATAGGCCTGTGCCACTAGCTGCTGCGCCTCATCCGAGAACAGGTAATCCACAAACGCCTTCGCGTTTTCCATGTTGGGCGCGGTCTTGAGAATCATGGCCGGACGCGGATTGACCACCGTGCCGCTGTCGGGATAGTAAATTTCCAGCGGCTCGCCCTTGGCCATGGAAGAATAGGCGTTGTAATCCACGCCCGCTACCAGCGCGCCCACCTCGCCGGTGGTCACGGCCTCCAGCGCCGCCTTGTTCGCGCCGGGCACGATCATGCCGTTCGCGGCCATGCCCTCGAAGGCGTCCCAGCCATAGGCGTTCACGAAGCCCGCCACAAAATCCTTGCATGCGCCGGATTTTTCTGGATCCGGAATGGCCAGCAGGTCGCGATACTTCTCATCGGCCAGATCTGCCCAGTCGCCGCTCATTTCGCCGATAACCGAGGTGTTGTAGATTACGCCCACGGCGGAAGCGCTGTAACCGAAGAGCGTGTTGTCCGCGTCGATCCAGCCGGGCACGATTTTGTCCGCGTTCGCGGGTACGTAGCTTTCCAGCTTGTCGGAGGCTTTCATCGAAAGTCCGTCCGACCAAGAGGCAAGGATTACCACATCCGCGATGGGATTGGCTTCCTCAGCCTCAAGCCGCGCCAGAATTTCACCCGTGGTGCCCTGGAAGCTGTCCACCGCGATGCCGGTGGCGGCGGTAAAGCCCTCGGCCAGCTTGTCGGCCAGCCCTGCCGGAGAGGGCATGTATACCGTGACCTTGCCCTCAGCCAGCGCGCCGCAGCCCGCCATCAGCGCCAGCGCCAGCAGCACGGCAAAGATGCGCTTCGTGAAAAGGTTAAACTGTCTGATAGAATGCTTCATTTGTGAAAACCTCGCTTTCGTTTATTCAGTGCAGCGTCAGAATCGCTTCTTTATTTATGTAAACGGGAACCTGCGTTCCCGGAGCCAGCGGCCGGTTCGAGGACATGCGCCAGTCCTCCGATTCGCAGCGCAGCAGCAGCTGCCACGCGCCGCCCAGAAACTGTGCGCCGCACACCGTGGCGATAAATTCCTGCGCGCCCGGCGCGGCGCGCAGCGAAGCGCGCTCCGGGCGGAACATGTGCGCCTGATCCAGCCAGTTTGAAGCGCCCACAAAGCGCGCTACAAAAGCGCTGGCCGGATGGGCATATACGTTTTCAGGCGTGTCGTACTGTTCGACGCGGCCGCCGTTGAGCACGGCGATTTTATCGCTCATGCTCATGGCTTCAATCTGGTCGTGGGTCACAAACACGGCCGTGATGCCCAGTCGCGCCGTCAGTGCCTTCAGCTCCGCGCGCATTTCCTCGCGCAGCAGCGCGTCCAACGCGGAGAGCGGCTCGTCGAAGAGGATGCACTTGGGCTCGATCACGATGGCGCGCGCAAAGGCCACGCGCTGCTGCTGGCCGCCGGAGAGCTGTTGCGGATACCGGCCCTCGAAACCCCCAAGTTGCACCGCCTTTAACGCCGCGCTCACCCTTTCCTTCAGATTTGCCGTCCTACCGGACGCGCGCAGCCCAAAGGCCACGTTTTCAAACACCGTCATGTGTGGCCAGAGCGCAAAATCCTGAAAAACGAAGCCCAGCGCGCGCCTTTCCGGCGGCAGATTTATGCCCTGCGCCTGGGAAAAGACGCAGGTGTCGTCAAAGTATATTTCGCCGCTGTCCGGCGTTTCCAACCCTGCCAGCATGCGCAACAGCGTGGTCTTGCCGCAGCCGGACGGCCCCAATAATGTGGTAAATGCGCCGTCCGCCAGCGTGAGCGTCATGGGTTGAAGCACCATCTTGCGCCCGAAGGACTTGGATATGTTTTTGAGCCGGATTTCCGTAAATATCACCACCGAACAGGGTATATCGCCGTTTCTTCTTATCTTATCGGAAAGTATAGCGCGCGCCTGTCAGAGGCAAATCCGGCATATTTCAAATGTATGTCAAATCGAAGTAAATAAAAAGGGATGCACATTTCTTAACCCGGCTTTGACTGGGATTTGAAGCGCGGCGGATGCGCTCTTGACGGCGGCATGCTATCGTGAATGCGCCGGGGGAAAGCATGGAGAGCATTCTCCGGAAGTATAACGATATGCAAGAAAGCGAGAGGGAGAAAGAGAAAATGAAACAGATTCAAAAGATTGCCGCGATGGCGCTGATCTGCCTGCTGTGCCTGACCGCGCTGCCGGTATTTGCGGAGGAAACCGCAGCCGCTCCGAAATACGTGTTCCTATTTATTGGCGACGGCATGAGCTATCCTCAGTTCCAGGCCGCAGCGGACTATCTGGGCGCGCTGGCCGATGACGACGCGGAAGCCGCGCTGCCGAGCACGAAGTACGATACCCGCGGCGGCGCGGTGCTGGACGGCCCTGTGGCGCTGAATTTCATGAGCTTCCCGGTGGCGGGATCCGCGGTGACCTTTGACTCATGCAGCTTCGCGCCGGATTCCGCCTCCACAGCTACGTCCATCGCTACCGGCCACAAGACCTATTCCGGCATGATCAACGTGGATGAGACGGGCGCAACCTCCTTCGAAACCATCGCCGAAAAGCTGCATTCCCAGAAGGGCTGGAAGATCGGCGTGATCTCCTCCGTCAACATCAACCATGCCACGCCCGCCGCGTT
>CAKUDW010000023.1 GCA_934645275.1 uncultured Clostridia bacterium | reverse complement strand
TCGAAAGAGCTTCTTTTCGACAAGCAGATGGGACGGCCGACAGCCGTCCCATATTTATTAGAGGGCAAGAATCGACAAAACCAGCGTTTTGCGGGTCGGCGCATTCCAAGGGAACGCGCCGGCGATTCTTATACATATACATATTTATATTCTATCGCATTCACCGCTATGGCAGTGGAATACCGTAGAACTGGTTCAGGTATTCCTCCAGACACAGCTGATTTTCCATAATATAGGTTGCGGCCTCCACGCCCACATAGCGGAAGTGCCACGATTCATTCGATATGCCGGTAATCTCGCTCTTCACGCCCGGATAGCGCCAGATAAAGCCATATTCCTGACAATGGCGCTTCATCCAATCCCACACGGCATCGTTGCTGCAGGTTTCAACATCGGCAGAATCGATATCCACGGCCAGTCCAAGCTGATGCTCGCTGTAACCAGGATAAGCTGCCACCTTCAGTGCGGCCACCTGGGCCTCAGCGTGGGTTTTGCCCACGTTCTTATATTGCCTGTACTTGCGCACCAGCATGTTTTTCTGATCCTCATAGGTGCGGTACGAGGTCTTAACCATGGGCTTGAGCCCCGCCTCGCGGCAGGCGTTAAACATTGCCTGCAATTCCGGATAGATGCGCACATCCACGCGCTGATTCCCTTTCAGCTCCGCGAACTCGCTCGTCCAGCTATCGGGCACGGGATTCTTTGCATTCACCAGCGTCAGATTCCACGGCAGCGCCGCGGCCTCGGGCGAAAGCGTGGCCGTCGGTATGGTCACTTCTTCGCCCAATGCACTCGCGGCAATCAACAGTATTGCGGCCAGACAAATCAGTATTTTGCGTATCTTCATCGGCTCTTCTCCAGCACAGTCACATAGTCGTATGTGCTTTATTATAGCTGACCGCCGCTGAAAAGGCAATGACCGCAGTGTTAACATGACGCGGCATTTCTGCCGAAACGCTCAGCGCGCGGAATTCTTACGCAGAATACCGGGCAGACGCGCCATGCCGGGAATCAGCGAAATGGCGATGCAAATCAGCACTTCCCAACCGGTATAGTTCAGATTGTACAGCAACGAATAGGCCAGAGCGCCCTGATCACCCGCGTATTCAGCGAAGAACACCACGCCGGAAAGCACCGCCATGATATACTTGCCCAGATAGCCAAAGAACACGGCGATGGGCAGTTTAAAATAGTCCTTTACGGGGAAGAGCTTCGCCACGCAGCACAGCGCCACCGCGGCGTAGGCCATCGGGTAGTCCACCAGCAGCTGCAGTGGATGAATGACATAGGGGTCGATCAGCAGATCCAGCAGGCCGTAGGTGCAGCCCACCAGCAGACCCTCGAGCGGACCGAACGCCAGTGCGAACAGAATAAGCGGCAGCAGACTGGCCGGCGTAACCGAGCCACCCATTGGCATGCGGAACAGCTTAATCATGCCCAGCACATAGGCCAGCGCGATGCAGATGGCTGCCTTGGCAATCATCGCTGCGTTCCACTTCACGCGCTTAGCGGAAAACACCAGTCCCACGATCATCAGTACCACCAGAATGGCGATGGTAATCAGACTGGAAGCGTTGTTGATGCCCGTATCGGCTTCCGCTTCTTCTTCCTCCTCGGCGGGCGCTTCGGCATCTGCACCTTCCGCGTCCGCGGTCGCCTCGGCGGTTTCGGTTTCGACGGTTTCTTCCTGCGCAACCTGAGCAGGTTCGGCAATGTCCGCAGTTTCGGCCAGCGCAGGCAGTGTCAGCACAGCCAGCAGCACCACTGCGGTCAGCAGAGCAAGCAGTTTCTTCATGGTATCTCGTCTTCCTTTCTTTTTCGCCACTAGGGAACAAATAAACAGGAATTGCCAACGCTCCTTCTCGGGAACCGCCGCAATTCCTGCCATTCTCAAGAGAATTGTTGGCGTCTCTTTCAAGAGCCGCCGACCCGCAAAACTCCGGTTTTGCTAATTCTCGTCCTTTAAGAATTGTCGACGTATTCCCTCGAAATCCGCCGACTCACGCAACTGCTTTGCAGTTGGCTAATTCCTGTTCCAAAATGAAACCCGCATGCGCCTTACAGACGCATGCGGGAAACGGACGCCATGATCCGATTGAATCCGGCCTTCGCTTCCCTACGGTGGGATTACCCACATCAGGTTCCAAGGGACTGGGCATATAGCCCGTCTCAGCCATTACTGGCGCCCCCAGCGGTTCGATCAGAATTATTATAATTGAGTCGGGCGCGCATGTCAATACGCACCCGTTTTTTTTACCGAAACTTCATATCTATTCTCTGCCATAAATGCGCCGCCACTCCGCGCCGTGCTCGCCCGATTCATCATAGAGCAGCAACGGCGGCAGCCAGTGCAGTCCCGGCCGCCCGCCGCGCACGCCCTCAATCAACGTTAGCTTCGGCGGCTGCGTTACCCGCGCATGTATCAGGCGGATGCGCTTGGGCGCGATGGCCGCCGCACGCATGGCGTCCAGCATTTCCAGCGCCCGCGCAGACGGATACACCGTGCAGAAGCGCCCGCCAAATTTCAACAGCCGAGCGGCCGTCGCCGTCACATCCTGCACGGTAAGCCCATCCTCATGGCGAGCAATGCGCGCCGCCTCGCCCATGCTGGGAATGGTCGCCCCCTGCGCGCCATACGGCGGATTGCATACGGCCAGCGAATACCTTCCACAACCCAACAGCGCAGCGCAGTCGCGCATGTCTGCCTGAAAGATGCGTACGCGCGCTTCCAGCTGGTTCAACTGCACGCTGCGCACGGCCATCTCCGCCGCCTGCGCCTGAAGCTCCACGCCGTCGATGCGCGCATCGGCGCGCCTGGCCGCCAGCAGCAGCGCAATTGCGCCGTTGCCACAGCCCAGATCCACGCACATTTCGCCCGCGCGCGGCGCGGCAAAATCTGCCAACAGCACCGAATCCGTGCTCAGGCAAAACATATCCGGCCGTTGAATCAGGCAGTAACCGTTTTGAAGGTCATCCAACCGTTCACCCGGACGAAGTTGCACATTCATCGGGCAGCCTCCGCCATGCGGTTGAGATAATACGCATCCACGCTCATTGTATCCGGATAGCGTCTGACCACATAGCCGCTGCCCGAACGATATATCCACGCCCCATCTGTGCCAATAATGCCCGTCAGGCGGCGCTCACCCGCCTCCAGCGTGACCGCCTGGCCCGGCTGCGCAGCCGACATATCCTCCATCTGCGCCAGCTCAATGCGCGTATCATCCATTAGCGGCAGGTCACATTTCAGATACACATATTGCACGAACCCGAAGTCTGAATCAAATTCCATTCTTTCGCCAAGATGCGCCTCAGCCTCGCCCGCAATATTCGCAAGCGCCGCCGCTTCCGGCTCGATCGCCGCGCCGGAGGCAGCGAAATCGCCTGCGCGCTTCGCAGAATCGGTATACAGCGCGTCAAGCGTTTCGGCCCCAGCCATGCCCGACGCTTCCAGCCCGTTCACCAGCTGAAACTGCATCAGCGCCAGCTGCGTCTGCGCGTTATAGGTATCTGCTGCGGCATAACCCAGCTCCCGCAGTCGCGCGCACATGCTGCGCACTTCCGCTCCCGTCTCGCCGGGGCGCAGCGCTGCATCCTCGCGCATCAGCCGCGCCGCATCGAAAAACAGCGCCTGCGCCGTATCCATATCCATGCTGCCGCTCTGTTCGAGGCCGCATTCAGCCTGAAAGCGCATTACTGCCTGGCGCGTACCGCCGCCATATTTGCCGGTACATTCGCCCTGAAAGTAACCCTTGCGCTGAAGGCAAATCTGAATCAGGCGCACATCGTCGCCGCTGTCGCCCACGCCGGCGCAGCACTGGCTCAGAAAATCGCTCCACTGCTCAGGCTCGCCGTCGTACAACCGCAGAAACACCGTGCCATCCGCCGATCCGGTAACGTTCAACCCGTTCGCCAGCTGAAAGCGGCACACGGCGGCCGCAGTTGCCGCGCCGAAGGCCCCATCGCAATTGTCGCGGAAATAACCGTACGCCTTCAATGCGCGCTGCAGCTTCAATACATCCTCGCCGTACGCGCCCTCAGCCAGCACGCCCGCATGCTGACGCTCCGTCACCTTCGACTGAAGATATTCGCTTTCGCCCACGGCGCGGTCGCTCAACAGCAGCGCCACCGTAGCGGTATCCGGTATCCCTGTGGCCACCAGACCGTTCACCTGCTGAAAATTCTTCAGCGCGTTCACAGTGATATCGTCCAGCACGCCGTTACAAGCGGCGTCCCGATAGCCCAACTCGTACAGGCGATGGTCCACTTCCAGCAGATCGACCTGCGCTTCAATGTCCTGCGCCACTTCATCCGGTGTTTCAGCCGCCGCCCAGCTCATACAGAGCGCGAGCAACAGCGCGCAGATTCTGAGAATCATCAACGCATTCCTTTTAACCCCGCCGGTCTGCGCAACTGCTTTGGCATTCACCAGTTCCCGTCCCTCAATCCGCTCGCGTTTCATTATTCACTCCGCCTTCAAATATTCCAGCATCACAAAGCCCTTTTTGCCGTTCCAGCTGATATAGGCCCAGCGTTCGTTATAGGCCGAAACCGTGACCCGCGCGCCGGAGGGCAGCGCCGCCACAACCGCGCTGGACGTGCTGTTCTTTTTATAGAGCGTTGCTGCGCGCCGAAGCTTTGCCCTGCGGTTGCAGATCACAATTTCGCCCTCGGCCCGTTCCAGGTCGCAATAGATTGATCCGCTATCCGTCGCTTCATTGTCATCCGCCACCCAGAAATCGGAATCGCGGTCAGGCCGTGCGGTTGCCGCCGTTTCCGGCGCGTTGATAGAAAGGTAGCGCCGCGCGGCGTAGCCCTCCGCACCGGACTCGGTAAGCACGCGCGCCCATTCATCGTCATAAGCCAACAGCCTCAGCTTCGTGCCCCGTGCCAGGCTTCCCCGCGCAAATGCATCCGCGTCCGGGGCAGCGCGCAGCGTGAGCGTACTTCCGACGGACACGTTTACATAGACGTACTTTTTGCCGCTGACCTGCTTCATATTTGCATCGGGATCAACCGGTGTCAATCCGCCTACCGTGCTGTCGTCGGGTAGACTGATATCGCCGCCGTCGTCTATCTTCGTATCTCCATCCGGCATCCAGATATCGCCGCCGTCATCTATCTTCGTATCGTCGTCCGGCATCCAGACATCGTCGTCATCATCTATCTTCGTATCGTCGTCCGGCATCCAGACATCGCCGCCATCCGGCTCCGGGGTCGCTGCCGGGGCAAAGGTCGGTTCCGGCGTCCAGGACGGCGAATCCGGCAGGAAGATCACGCCCGGCGTAGGTGTAGGCTCCACTGTGGGCTCCGCCGTGGGTTCAGTATCAGGCGCCGCCGTTGCCTCCTCGGAAGGCTGCACCGTGGGCGCTTCAGCGTCTATCCAGCCCGCCATGCCGCGCACACCGACCTTCACGCGGCTGCCCTGCGCCTCGTATACGGCGTACTCCGTGCCCGTCTGAAGCCATGCGCACGCTTCCGTGCCGCCTGCGCGGTCATACACCGGTATATCCTGCTTCGCGGTGCGCCTTTCGCCGGTTCCGTCTGAAGCGGTCAATTTCTGTGCCGCTGAGTTCCTGCTCAGTGACAGCTTGCGCAGCTCCGTGCCAGGGTAATAGAATTCCAATATCTGTTCGAAACTCATGCCGCAATCCGCCGCCATGCGTTGCGCGCCGCGCTGACTCATACCCACGCCATGGCCGCTGCGCCGAAAGCGCACGTAGAAAGCATTCGCATCCTGGTCCACGGCAACGGTTTCGTTGTCGCCGCTGTTGATAGACAGGCCATACCAGCTCTCGACGCCACCGTAGGTGGGCACATCTACCGCTGCCGCGCGCGTCGCGCCGTCCGCCTGCACCGTAATTTCAAAGCGCAGCGTGCGATACAGCCGGCTGGGCGCCTCATATTTCGGGTCGTACGGTTCTATTTCGTCTATTGAAACAATTTCCACTTCCTGCACGCCGAGCGACGCGGCCGCGCCCGATACGAGCACCGCCTTCAGCGACGCGTTCAGATCAGACGCATTGCGACAGATACGCGCCGTCTTTACCTGGGATTTTGTGTTTTCCAGATCGTAAGGATCGTCCTTTACCACACTGTAGCTCAGCTTACTGCCCCACACGTTCCGGGTAGATTCCGTCTGGCCACCGTTCGAGTCGCCATAGTAGCAGGAGGCAAGCGCATTTCCCGCATAGAGCGCTCTGCCCGCCGTGGCCTGCACAGCCTGAATCACGCGCGTCTGGCGACTGTCCAGCCCCCGAAACACCTGATCTGAGGTCGTGTCCGTCACATCATAGCTCTTGCCCGCGCGCGCCGTCTTTTTCTTGAGCACATAGTTGCGCGCAGCCACCGTCTGTGCCTTCAGCGCCTCCAGCGGGTAAGAATTGGACATTTCCCAGCCTACCACGCCGCAGAGGTAATCTTCAATATAAATGCCGAGCACCGCTTCGACTGCCGAGCCCGCCGCCGACAGCGTCAGATCTCCCTGAAAGCGGTTCGCCATGGCAGGCGACGTAAAGCTGAACGCTCCGTCCTCGCTGCAGCGCAGTATTCTTGCGTTCTGGCCACAGCCGATGCGCACGCCGCCGCTGGTAATCGTCAGCGCGCCGCCGGACACCTCCGCGCGAATTTCCGAGCCTGATGGAATGTTGATACTGAGCTTACCCTCGAGCACGCAGTCACAGTCGGCCTTGAAAGTAATTGCGGAATGCCCGCCGATGCGCGTCAGTTTCACGCGCACCACGCCGTTTGCCGCAGCCTGCGCGGGCGCAATTCCCCACAGCGGCAACAGCAGCGCCAGTGTGAGCAGCAGCGCCGCCGCACGGCGGTATATGCCGCGAATGTGATAACCATCCAAACTCCGCACCCCATTCCAAAAAACGGATTTACATTTGTACATGAATCAACTAAAATCGGCCTCGTTCGCAGATCGATACGCCGAACTACAATTATTCTATTTTATTATACATGAATTTCCATGCGCACGCTACTGGCAGCAGAAAATTTCAGAAACAAATCTATTTCCGGCCGCACTGCGGCACAATCGTGTTCGTTTTTTAACTCAAATTACATTTTATTTTAACAGTAATGGTTTTCAGTACTTTATTGTTAAATTCGTTCTATGATTCACGCCTTAAATTTAACATTTAGGTCATTCTACCGATAGCACGATTACCCTATCTGGAGCTAGAATGGCATACAGGAGGGGTGGCGGAAGCGCCCCATGAATGCGTTTTTTGAAATGGAGGGCAAGAAACATGTATGATGTGGCCGTAATCGGCGCGGGTGTAACAGGCTGCGCCACGGCGCGGGCGCTCGCGCGCTACCGTCTGTCCGTCTGCGTGCTGGAGCGTGAGGAGGACGTGGGCGCGGGCACCAGTAAGGCCAACAGTGCCATCGTCCATGCCGGGTTCGACGCCGAGCCCGGCAGTCTGAAGGCGCGCTTCAATGTGCAAGGCAACGCCATGATGGACGTATTGAGCGCCGAGCTGGATATTCCTTTTCGGCGCAACGGTTCGCTGGTGGTTGCCTTCAGCGAAGCGGATGAAGCCATGCTGCACACGCTGATGCAGCGCGGCGCGGCAAACGACGTACCCGGGCTAAAAATCATCTCTGGCGATGTGGCGCGCCGCTTGGAACCCTCGCTTTCCGCTGAAGTTAGCGCCGCGCTACATGCGCCCACCGGCGGCATCGTGTGCCCGTTTGAAATGTGTGAGGCGTTGGCCGAAAATGCCTGTGAGAACGGCGTAGACTTTCATCTGAGCACTGCGGTCGAACACCTTGAGCGCGCGGATAGCGGCTGGAAAATAAGCACTTCACGCGGCACTTTTGAAGCAAGAATCATCGTATGCTGCGCCGGACTGCACGCCGCTACATTTCACAATCCACTCTGTACGCGGCAGATCGCCGTGCAGCCGCGCCGCGGCCAGTATCAGCTGTTGGATCGCAAAGCCGGAAACCTGGTGCACCATACCATATTTCAAGCCCCCGGCCCGCTGGGCAAGGGCGTGCTGGTAACGCCAACGGTACATGGCAACCTGCTGCTCGGCCCCACTGCCGAAGACATTTCTGATCCTGAGGATACCGCCACCACTGCTGCCGGGCTTGAAAGCGTATGCGCCGTAGCGCACAGAAGCGTGCCGGAACTGCCTCTGTCGCTGGTCATCACTTCATTCTCCGGATTGCGCGCCCACCTCGCGCAGGGTGGTCACGACTTCATCGTCGGCCAGAGCGCGCCCGGCTTCTTCGAGGCTGCCGGTATTGAATCGCCCGGGCTGAGCGCTGCGCCCGCCATCGGCCAATATCTGGCCGAAGCCGTTGCACAGGAGCTTTGTGCAGAACTAAAGACAAACTTCAACCCACACCGCCATGTAGTACGTCCCCGTGAAATGGATCTCGAAGCGCGCCAACAGCTGATTGCAGAGAATCCGGCCTACGGCAACATCATCTGCCGCTGCGAACAGATAAGCGAGGGCGAAATTCTGGATGCAATTCACAGGCCGCTGGGCGCGCGGTCAATGGACGGCGTGAAGCGCCGCACCCGCGCAGGTATGGGCCGCTGCCAGGGCGGTTTCTGTGGCGTGCGCGTGATGGATCTGCTGCGCCGGGAATTGGGCAGCGATTTCAACGTCACCAAGTGCGGTCCAGGTTCGGAAATGGAGAAAGGAGGCTGCCGCTGATTATGGAACGGCACGAGCTCATCATTATTGGCGGCGGCCCCGCGGGACTTGCAGCCGCCGTCGCCGCCCGTGAAGCGGGCATTGGGGACATACTGATTCTGGAACGCGAGAGTGCGCTCGGCGGCATACTGAACCAGTGCATTCACAACGGTTTCGGTCTGCATCGCTTTGGCGAAGAGCTGACCGGCCCAGAATATGCCGACCGCTTCACTTCCAGGGTACGCGAAATGAATATTCCCTATCTGACCGGCGCAATGGTGACCGACATCGCGCCCGATCGCACGCTCACTGTGAGCGGCGCGGCCTGTGGCCTGAAGCGCATGCAGGCAGGCGCGCTGATTCTGGCCATGGGCTGCCGCGAACGTCCGCGCGGTGCGCTGAATATTCCGGGATTCCGGCCTGCGGGTATTTACAGTGCAGGTGCGGCACAGCGCATGATCAACATCGAGGGCCGCATGCCTGGCCATGAAATCGTGATTCTGGGTTCGGGCGATATCGGCCTGATTATGGCGCGGCGGCTGACGCTCGAGGGCGCGCACGTGAAATGCGTCGCAGAATTGATGCCCTATTCCAGTGGGCTAAAGCGCAACATCGTGCAGTGTCTGGATGATTTCAACATCCCGCTGCTGCTGAATCACACGGTGGTGGAGGTGCGCGGCAAGCGCCGGGTGGAGGCCATCGTGCTTGCGCGCGTAGACGAAAATCATCGTCCGATTTCCGGCACAGAGGAAGTCGTTCCCTGCGATACGCTGCTGCTCTCCGTCGGCCTGTTGCCCGAAAACGAGCTCAGCGAGCTGGCGGGCGTTGAAATTGACCCGGCTACCCGGGGACCGCGCGTCCGCGATAACTTTGAAACCGGTGTGCCGGGCGTGTTTGCTTGCGGCAACGTGCTGCACGTACACGATCTGGTGGACTACGTATCCGAGGAAGCCGAAGCCGCCGGACGCGCCGCCGCCGAATACCTGCGAAACGGCCCGGTCGAACGCACGCAAAGCCGCGTTCCGATCGTCTCCGGCATGGAAATCACAGGCCCGGTGCCGCAGTGCGTCGACCTGGCGCGCATGCCGGAACAGATTACCGTGCGCTTCCGCGTACGGCGTGAAATGCGCGATTGCCTGCTATGCGTCTCATGCGGCGGCCGCGAACTTCTGCGGCGCAAAAAGCGCATCATGACGCCCGGACAGATGGAAGAGATCAATTTGCAGCGCGATCAGCTGGGCGATGGCGAAATCAAAATCTGGGTGGAGGCGAGCGACAAATGAAACGGGAAATCACCTGCATCTGCTGCCCAATGGGTTGCCCTATCGCCGCCGAGATTGAAAGCGGCGTTGTTCTGAGCGTGAGCGGCTATGGTTGCAAGCGCGGCGAAAAGTACGCGCGGCAGGAATGTGTTTCACCCGTGCGCGTGGTTACGGCCTCTGTGGCAGTGCGCGGCGGCAATCTGGCGCGCGCCTCGGTAAAGACCAGCGCGCCGGTGGACAAAGCACTGGTCATGTGCGTCATGAATGAAATTCACGGCGTTTCGGTCAGCGCGCCGGTCCACATCGGCGATATACTCGTGCGCAACATTGCCGGAAGCGGCGCGAATCTGTTGGCTACGCGCGGCGTGGACGTAGCGCCTTGAAAATTAACGCCCGAGGCGCTATACTAAAGCCAGAAAAAACCGGAGCGTGATGAACGAATGACCAAACGCGTCGCCGTGATTCAGGATTTGTCCTGCATCGGCCGCTGTTCGCTGGGCGTGGCGATGGCTGTGCTGCCCGCAATGGGTTGCGAAACCGCCGTGCTGCCCACAGCCATACTTTCAGCGCACACCGCCTTCAATGGCTTTACCTTTCTTGATTTTGCCGACGAGGCCGAAAAGATCATTGCACACTGGCGGGCACTGCGGCTGCGCTTTGATCTGATCTATATCGGCTATCTGGGATCGCTGCGACTAATCGACATGACCGCGCGCTTTCTGGACGCCTTTGCTGAAGATGGCGTTGGCGTAGTGCTTGATCCCGCGTTCGGCGACAACGGCCAGCTCTATGCAGGCTTTGATGCAGCTTATGTGCGCGCCATGCGCAGGCTCTGCGCCCGTGCGGACGTCATTCTGCCAAACGTGACGGAGCTGTGCTTTCTGCTTGATATGCCCTTTGGCGATTCGCCCGGACATTCCCACGCGTTGGCGAAAAGCAGCGGCGCGCTGCTGGGTAAAAAGCTGAAGAATGTGCTCATCACCAGCTGCCACTTCGATGGCGACCGCACGGGCCTGATTTGCGCCGGTCAAAACCCCTTTACTTATGCACACGAGCGGCTGGCTCTGTCCTCGCACGGTACGGGTGACCTGTTTGCCTCTGTATATGCCGGCATGGCGGCGCGCGGCGCGGGCATTGAAACTGCTGCGCGCATGGCCGCCGATTTCACCTTCGATTGCCTGAAATACTCGATGAGCTGTCCAGACCACCGCTGGTACGGCGTGGATTTTGAGGCGATGCTGCCGGAGTTGATGACGCAATTGAAGCAGGGATAGTAGAATAGTATAAGATAATATGAAAGAGCCGACCCGAAAAAGGGTCGGCTCTCTATCAGCTTGTCGAAAAAGATTTTGACAAGCTGATAGACGGGGAAGCAAGCTCCCCCTAGGTTTTGCGACAGTCTGTGACGGGCGGTTTCAAGAAGGAAACTGGCCGTCGGTTTTTAGGAGACAGGAATTGGTAAAACTAGAGTTTTGTGGGTCGGCAACTCTAGCAGAGCAACGCCGACAGCACTTAGAACATAGTTTGAAGGCGGAATTCCGTAAAGCGCAATGCAGCGGCTGCGCTGCGGTCATCTACCAACGTCCCTCACGCTTGCGCTGCGTCGCGCGTAAGCTTGTGTACCCACTTATAGCGGTTCACGCGAATGAACGCCGGAATGCATTTGAGCAGCTGATCCACGTTTACACAGATGATCACTGCAATCGTCGGCCAATGCCACACCAGGCCGCCTAACATGGCCAGTGGAATGAACACGAACAGCGACACCATATCCAGGATCATGACGAAGAGCGCGTCACCGCCACCCCGTATAATGCCCGTGTTCACCGGCATCTGATAGCCGGTGCATGCCAGCACGGCCGATTGGATAATCATATACACATTGGCCAGCGCATAGGTTGCCGCCGAAATCTTGGGCGCGTACACGCTCAGCAGCGGCACACGAATTGTGAACATAATCAACCCCGACAGCAAACCGATGCTGGCGAACAGTATCTGCAACGTTATCGTATACTCCCGAAGCTTAGGCATATCCCCCTCGCCCACAGTTTTGCCGATAATGACCGAAGCTGCCGACGCGGCGCCCACAGCTGTGACCTTCAGCAGCAGAAATACTGTGCTTGAAATGGACTGCGCCGCGATGGCTGAATCGTCCATATGCCCAAGAATCACCGTTTGCAGTGCGTTGCTTACGCCCCACATCAGGCTCGAAAATAGAATCGGCATTGAAATTTTGATAAAATCCCAAAAAATGGTCTTATTGAAGCCCAGCATGTGCTTCAACCGCAGGCCCAACCGCTCGTCGCGCAGGCAGTAGAACGACACGATCACGAATTCCACGATTCTTGCTGCAAGCGTACCGATTGCCGCGCCGCGCGCGCCCATTTCCGGCGCGCCGAAGTTACCGCCGATCAAAATATAGTTAATGATAACGTTTACGATCAGCGAAATGACCGACACGCGCAGCGCAATCTTCACCGTTTCAACCACGCGCATCGAGCTGAGCATCACAGCCGTGAGCGCGAAAAAGATATAGGTGAAGCGAATAATCTTCAGATACGCCACACCTTCCTCGATGAAGGCCGTGTTTTTCGTAAAGAGGCGCAGCACGCCCTGCGGAAACAGGCTGACCAGCACAAACAGCAGCACGGCCAGCGCAATTTCAAGCCGGACACCCACGCCCGCAATATCTCGGATTTCGTTCATGCGCCGCTGGCCCCAATACTGGCTGCCCAGCACGATTACCGCGTTCGCAATGGCATAGACCACCTGCTGATACACGAACTGTACCTGATTGACTGCCGCCACGCCCGAGAGCGCTGCCTCTGAATAGGTGCCCAGCATCAGGTTGTCGGCCAGATTGACGCTCAGGATCACCGCCTGCTCCAGCATCAGCGCCAAGCAGAGTTTGATAAAGGTTTTGTAGAATGATCTGTCCCTGGTAAGCATTTGAAAAAGACCTCTCCCATATGATAAGACATTCAATTATATATTTTATCATAACGGCGAGCGCCGGACAAGCGCTAAACGGTAAAGGCTCCGACCCATTTGGTCGGAGCCTTCATTGAAATCAATTCTTCTTTTTTACCAGCGGATGATCCACAAAATAGTTCAGCACCATAACCAAGAGCAGCACCGCGCCCCAGATCAGCGTGATATAGTAGGGCGAAATCTGCGGGAAACGGTTGATGCCGGCCTCCAACAGCGACAGCAGCACGATGGCCAGCATCACGCCGGAAAGTCTACCGCGACCACCCGTGGGGCTCACGCCGCCAAGCACAGCAATCAGGATGCATTGCAGGGTGTACTGGCTGCCGTAATCCGAGCGGGCCACGGAATAATTGGCCAGCATGATCATGCCGCCCAGCGCCGCGCAAATGCCGGAAAGCGCATAGGTCTTAATCAGTACGCGATCCACCTTCAGGCCGGAGAAACGCGCCACCTTTTCATTGGTGCCGATCATGTACAGTTTCTTGCCGTAAGTCGTGCGGCTGATGAGAAACCAGATGATAACCGCAACGATCAGGAAGATGATCAGCTGCACCGGAATCAGCCCGGATACCGTGCCGCGCTTGCCGGGGACCACCTTCAGAATCTTGTTGTTGATGATTTCTGAATAGGCATTGGGAATACCGCTGACGGCCTTACCGTTGGTAATGACCATGGAAACGCCAGTCAGCAACTGATTAATGCCCATCGTGGCCAGAATCGGCGGAATCTTGATTTTAGAAACCAGCAGGCCGTTGATTGCGCCTGCCAGCATACCGCAGAGCATGGACAGCAGCAACGCCGCGGGAATAACCCAACCAGCCGCCTCGCCGGCCTCGTTCACCTGGTTTTTCATGAACAGCGCCATCATGATGCCGGTCAGATTCGCAATGCCCACAGAGGACAGATCGATACCGCCGGTTATCATGCACAACATCGCGCCCAACGCCATCAGCCCGAATTCGGGGAAGGTGGTAGCGATTTTCTGAAAATTCTTGATGGCAAAAAACTTATCGAAGCAGGTAATCGCCATGAAAATCAGCCATGCGGCCATCATCAATACCAGACGGGAAATGTGGCGGTCACGCCTGTAAAGCTTTACTATCGCGTTCATTTTGCCGCCTCCTTCTTCAGATTGCGCAGGCCGGCCTTCTGAGCGCGCGTAACCTGCATGGCGGAAATGCCGGTGCCGACGACGATCAGCGCGCCGACAAACACATCCTTCCAAACAGTCGGAATGCCGATAAGGATCATAGAATTTTCAACCGCCACGATCAGCGCCGTACCCAGCATGCAGCCGAACAACGTGCCGGAACCGCCCGCAATGGACGTACCGCCCAGCACCACGCCCGCGATGATGTTCATTTCCATGCCCAGCATGTTGGTGGGATGCATCTGCTGCATCATGCA
>CAKUDW010000022.1 GCA_934645275.1 uncultured Clostridia bacterium | reverse complement strand
GTGTTCTGCTTGTAGATGATTTCGATGTTGTCATACTGGGAAACGATGTTCTCGAAGCCCTGCTGACGGTTGGTGGCCGGATCGGTGCCCGCAGCGCCCATCATGCACACAACCTTGCCGCCTTCTTCGCCCAGCAGATCCACGCAGGCCTGGCCGCCCGCCTCGCCCATGGCGATATTGTCCGGGCCAGCGAAGGCGTAGATCGTATCGGCAACGGAAGCGTCCACCTTGGAGTCGATAATGGCATAGGGAATACCGGACTCATTCAGGGTGTTCACGATGGTGATAGAACCCTCGGCATCCGCCGGGAAGTAAATGATGCCGTCGTAGCCCTGGTCGATGGCGGTCTTAATTTGGTCAAGCTGTACGGAGGCGTCGCCCTGACCGTCAACGATGGTCAGATCCACGCCATGTTCAGTGGCATAAGCAGCTGCGGCGGTGTTCAGCGGATCACAGAACGGCGCAGTGTAGAATGCGTTGGTGAAGAACACCTTGCGGTTGCCTTCAGCGCAGGCGCACGCCGCACAGGCGAGCACGAGCATTGCCACCAGGACGAGGGTAAACAGTTTCTTCATTGGGTCATCCTCCTCGATAAATGTTTTTCAGGGGTTTCCCCTGTAATAAACAGCGCCGCATTGACTGCCGGAGCTGCTATTATCATTTGTTGGTCGCGCATTTCAGCCACACGCGCTACCACTTATTCAATTCCCAGTCGTCTATCTGCGTCGGGTCTGACGATCGGCGCACAATCAGCCTTGTATTGAGTTTTCGCCGCATGTCCACCGATTTCCCATGCCGCATATCCACAATGGCGCGCATCGCGCAATAGCCTGTCTGATAGATCGGATACTGCACGGTTGTGAGCCCGGGCGTCACCAGCGAGGCCACATTCAGATTGTCGAAGCCCACCACGGCGATGTCCTCTGGAATGCGCAGGCCGTTGCGCAGAATTGCCTTCATCGCGCCGATGGCCATCTGATCGTTGGCGCTGAACACGGCCGACACATGAATGCCCTTGCTCAGCAAATCACTCATTGTGGCATAGCCGCTGATGGGTGTGAAGTCACCCTCGAGTACCAACCGCTCGTCAAACGGGATGCCATTTTCCATCAGAGCTTCCCGATAGCCCTGCACGCGGTAGGCGGAATGCGCGAATTTGGGACTGCCGCTGATATGCGCAATGTGCCTGTGCCCCATATCAATCAGGTACTGCGTAACCTGCCGTGCCGTTTCCCGGTGGTCTATGCTCACGGAGCCGATTTCATCATAGCGGGATTCGCGGCTGAGCATCCACAGCACGATATCGCGCTCACGCACCAACGGCAGCAGCACATCCTCGTAATAGGAAGCCTCGTTCTTTGCGCTGCATACCGAATCCAGAATCAGGTTCTTTACGCCGCGATCCACCAGCCGTTTCAGCAGCAGATTTTCCTTTTCCCACTTGCGATCGGAATCGCACAGAATCACATTGTAGCTCTCCGCCGCGGCCACATCCTCTATGCCGCTGAGCAGCGGCTGAAAATACGAAGAGTAGATGCCGGGCAAAATCAGGCCAACGTCGTTTAAACCTTCGGATTGCGGCTGAGCGGCGCCGGCACACTGATCGTAGCCAAGCAACTGAATCGCACCCTTCACCCTGGCCGACAGCCGCGGGCTGACGTATTTCTTGCCCGACAGCACAGCGGACACGGTTGACAGGGAAACGTTCGCTGCGTTCGCTACATCTCGCATATTCGCCAAGTCGTTCGCCGCTCCTTTTCTGACACTTTTCACATAAATATTATATCATTCAGATTCGTTTGTCAACAGTATCAGTAATCAATTCAGTATTTTGTATAATATTTGACAGTTTTGAGATGTGCGTTTTTCATATTTTATGTTCTAAATATTTTTGACGTTAATTATAGCGAACACCGCAGTGAACGTTCGACCAGTCGGTCCGTGCAAAACTCTGTTTCCCTGATTCACATGCTTTGAAAAAACAAAAAGCAGTTTGCCGAAGCAAACCGCCTTTCAGATACCCCTGTATTCAGAATTTCAGCCGGCCCAGCAGCCCGTCATGCATAAGGCCGATAAACTCGCGCATCATGTAGTGCGGCCAGGAAACCAGACTGGTGGCTACAGGCACGGGCGATACGTTTTCCCAGCCCAGTCCACGCGCCAACGCCATGGCGCGAAAGATATGAAAATTGTTGCTGACCAGCCCGATGCGCGCGCCCTCAGGTACAAGTCCACGACTGAAGCGCAGGTTCTCGGAGGTATTGGTAGATCGCTCCTCCAGCAGCAGGCGCTCGGATGCGATACCCGCTTCAATCATCAACCGGTACATACAGCTCGCCTCACTCTCGGGTTCATCCGCACCTTGACCGCCGGAGAGCACGGCTACACAATCCGGATTATCGCGCAGATATTGCGCCGCGACCTCCACACGGTTGCGCAGCGCGCCGCTGGGGCCGTCCGGATTCACGCGTGCGCCCAGCACCACGATATAGTCCAGTCCCTCAGGCGCCTTTGCAAGTCCGCCTGCGAAGATTGCGCATTCGATTACCAGAAAGAACGCCACCAGCGCCAAGATGGCGATTCGAAGCACCGCGAGCCATGCACCACCAGGCAGCCTGCCCACAGCCGCCGCGTGCCGCCAGAAGAAGTAGCGCCCCACGCAGAGCGCACCGATCAGCGGCCATAGAAACATCAGCGACTGGCCGAAGCGCACGCACACGCCCAGCACCAGATAGTAGGCGATCATCAGCAAGCCCGCAATCAGAAACAGGGTATTGATTATGGTTTCGGTTCTTGTCATAAATCAGGCTCCCATTTGCAGATTTAAGGGAGCGCACCATTGCGCTCCCCCATCTGACGAAAGTAATTCCCATTTTGTTCCAGATGTTCGCTATACCCATCTCGATTAAAAGCGAAACATGGCGGGCAGTTTTTTGCCAGCCATGACCGTAAGAATCGCGGAAATGGCTTATTGCAATCGCGCCCTTTCACCTATGCGAAGTTGCGGCCAGCCGAAGCGAGACCTTTGCTTCCCGACGCCGCGCTTCCGGAGCCTTGCAAGACAAAGCTTCGGTGCGTCGGCGCCATTTCAAAATTCCGGCGAGTGCATCCGGCGAAAGGGACGCATTCAAACGATGCTCTTTATGCAGGGATTCGCATTATTTGAAATTATCCACTGCGGCGCGTTCTGCGGGCAGCAGGGCGACATAGCCTTCCATGAATTTCTCGAAGCCCGCCACATCCTTCGGATCGGGATCGAGCGTCACGCAGTTCATACCCGTGAACACCTTGTTGTCCAGATAGTCCTCCAGCGTTTCACCTTCGGCGCGGTTGACCATATATTCGGCCAGCAGGGCTATGCCCCATGCGCCGCCCTCGCCCGCCGTTTCCATCACGGATACGGGCGCATTGAACGCCGCGGCAGTGAGCTTCTGGCCCACGTTCTTCGTCTTATACAGGCCGCCATGGCCGAGCATGCGATCAACCTTCACGCCTTCCTTATCCAGAATGCGCTGACCCAGCTTGATGGCGCCGAGCGCGGAAAAGATAATGGCGCGGGCAAAATTACCCAGCGTGAAGTTCGCATCGGGCAGCCTGACCATCAGCGGACGGCCCTCCTCGAAGCCGGTGATGTGTTCGCCGGAGAAGTAACCGTAGGTCATCACGCCGCCGCAGTCCGGATCAGCGCTGAGCGCACCGTTCAGGATGGCGCCGTAGAGCGTATTGGCATCGGGGTGTGCGCCGATGGCAGCGGCAAACTCCTTAAACACCTCGGCCCAGGCATTCAAATCGGAGGTGCAGTTATTGCAGTGTACCATGGCCACCAGCGAACCGGAAGGCGTGGTCACCAAATCGATGGCAGTGCTCACGTTCTGCAGCGGCTTTTCCAGCACCGTCATGGAGAACACAGACGTGCCCGCAGAAATATTGCCGGTGCGCTGACGCACGGAATTGGTGGCGGTCATGCCAGTTCCCGCGTCGCCCTCGGGCGGGCAGAGCGGAATGCCAGCCTCGAGATCGCCTTCCGCGTCCAGCATTTTCACGCCTTCGGCAGTCAGCATGCCCGCATCGTCGCCCGCACAGAGCACATTAGGCATGATATTCTCAATTTTCCAATCGAAGCCCCTGGGTGCGACCAGCGCAGCGAACTTTTCCATCATCGCACGATCGTAGGTATGCGTGGCTGGATCAATCGGGAACATGCCAGAAGCGTCTCCCACACCCAGTACGCGCCGCCCAGTCATCCGCCAGTGCAGATAACCCGCCAGCGTGGTAATGTAGTCCACATCCTTCACGTGCGCCTCGCCGTTCAAAATGGCCTGGTACAGGTGGGCAATGCTCCAGCGCTGGGGAATATTGTAATGGAACAGCTCGGTGAGCGCCGCGGCGGCCTCGCCGGTGATGGTATTGCGCCAGGTGCGGAAGGGTACGAGCAGCACGCCGGACTTGTCGAAGGGCATGTAGCCGTGCATCATGGCGCTGATGCCGATGGCACTCACGCGTTTGAGCGTCACACCGAATTTTTCGCGCACATCGTGCTTCAGATCGGCATAGCAGGCCTGAAGTCCGGCATGGATTTCATCCAGGCTATAAGTCCATACGCCATCCACCAGCTGGTTTTCCCAGTCGTGACTGCCGGTCGCGACGGGCGCGTGGTTTTCGTCAATCAGAACCGCCTTGATGCGCGTGGAACCCAGCTCAATGCCGATTACCATTTTCTCCAGATTCACCATATAATAAACCTCCCGTTCACATGTAGAATTGATGGTTGCTGTGTTTTCTAAACATTACCATTATAACACATGAACGGAAGGTTTGTCTCGGTATTTCAGCAATTTTTATCCAGAGCCTGCTTTGAGCGGATTCCCAATGGGAAAGCGGCGCCATAATTGCTGTTCAACGAATTAAGCACGTCCTGGCAAGATTGCTTCAGTCTCGCTCCAGCCCGGCAATGCGCGCATCCAGCAGTTCCAGAAAATCGCCCATCACATAATAGAGCGTCTCGTAGCGAAGTCGGGAAAGCACGTTCTCATCCCAGAAGAAGCAGAGCTGCGCCGGGAAATCCTCGTCGGCCGCCCAGAACTGAAACGCCGCGCGCACATCCGAAAACACCGGAAACACGCAGGCTGCGTCCCCGCGCGGAAACGGCGCGCACGAAAGTCCCGCCAACGCAGGCGCAACCAGGCTGAGCTTCGCCTGAAGCGCCGCGGCACGCGCGCGGTGAAGTCTGCCCGCATCCGGCTGCGTCTGTCCCACATGCGGCAGCGAATTGGTAGCGCACCAGCGGCCCGCCGCGATGGTGGGGGTGTGGCTCAGATAGTCGAATATTGCCAGTGTTTCACCGAAGCCCGCCCGGCGCGGCGTGCGGCCGTCAAGCTCCACGCGGCCGTCTGCACGGGATATGCGAAAGTTCTGGCCCAGATAGGCAATGTAAATGTAATCTGTATCAGCACGCAAAGCGTGCAGACGAATCAGCGCGTCCTGATCCATCTGCACGAACAGCTTTTCCGCATTCTCGCGGGCAATTTGATAGTTATCCCTCATCCCAACAACGTCCTGTCGCCGGCAAGCTCGCGTCCAGCGGCCTTTTCAAACATTTCCAGCAGGTCGGACTTGTGCAGCTTTTTCTTGTCTTCACCGCTGATATCTACCACCACGCGGCCGCCATCCATCATGATCAGGCGGTTGCCCAGGCGAATGGCGTCGGACATGTTGTGGGTAACCATCATGGCCGTAAGCTTCTTTTCTGCCACGATTTCCTCAGTAATCTGCAACACCTTCGCGGCAGTCTTTGGATCGAGCGCAGCGGTATGCTCGTCCAGCAGCAGCAAGCGCGGCGTATTCAACGTGGCCATCATCAGCGTCAACGCCTGGCGCTGACCGCCGGAGAGCAGGCCAACCTTGGCCGTAAGCCTGTCCTCCAGGCCCAGGCCCAGTCGCGCCAGTTCCTGACGGTAGAGCGCGCGCTCCTGCTCGGTAATGCCCCAGCGCAGCGTGCGCCGCTTGCCGCGGCGATACGCCAGCGCGAGGTTTTCTTCAATTTGCATATCCGTGGCAGTGCCCATCATCGGGTCCTGAAATACGCGGCCAAGGAATTTAGCACGCTTAAACTCGCTGAGTCGGGCTACAGACTGGCCATCGATTTTAATATCGCCGCCATCCAGCGGATAAACGCCGGCCACACAGTTCAGCAGCGTGGATTTACCCGCGCCGTTCGAACCGATGATCGTCACAAAATCGCCCTCGTCGAAATGGATGGAAAGATTATCGAGCACCAGCTTTTCATTCACTGTGCCGGCATTGAAAACCTTTTTGACATTCAGCACATCAAGCATCTTTCCTCTCCCCCTTTCCGGCGGAATGAACGATGACGTTCAGGAAGGTTCTGAAGCGGGGCAACATCAGCGCCACGCACACGGTAATGGCCGTGAACAGCTTCAGGTCGTTGGCGTTCATGCCCATCTTCAGCACCAGCGCAATGATGATGCGATAAATGACCGCGCCCAGCACCACGCCCGCGAGGCGCTCGGCAAAGGCATGGCGCGTGTGGCCGCGCCCGAAGAGCACTTCACCGATGATCAGCGAGGCCAGACCGATCACGATGGAGCCCGTGCCCATCTGAATATCGGCAAAACCCTGCTGCTGCGCAATCAGCGCGCCGGAAAGCGCCACCAGACCATTTGAGAACATCAGGCCCAGAATAATCATATTGTTGTTGTTGACGCCCTGCGCGCGCACCATATGCACATTGTTGCCGGTGGCGCGAATGGCGTTGCCGAGTTCCGTACCAAAGAACCAGTAGAGCACGCCCACCACCAGCGCGCACAGCAGCACCCCGAAGATGATAATCGAAAGCGTGGCGTTTACGCCCAGCAGGTTTTGAATGGGCGTGAACACCGTGGGCAGGCGCAGGAGCGACACATTGGCCTTGCCCATCACACGCAGATTGACGCTCCAGAGCGCAATCATCGTCAGTATGCCGGAGAGCAGTGCAGGAATGCCCAGCCGCGTGTGCAGAAGGCCGGTGCAAAGCCCGGCGGCCATGCCGCCCAGCAGCGCGCAAACCAGCGCCAGATAGGGGCTCATGCCGCCGTAGATCATCGTGGCGGCGATGGCCGCGCCAAAGGTGATGGTACCCTCAACGGTCAAATCGGCGATATCCAGAATGCGATAGGTAATATACTGCCCCAACGTCATGATGCCCCAGATCAGGCCGAGCGCGGCCGCGCTCAAAAGTATCTGTCCCATAAATGCGTCGCTCCTTGCTATGCTCGCGGTTCATGCTGCGCCTTGGCTGCTTATTCCATCGTAACGGTGTATTCCTGATACTGCTCCGGAATTTCTACGCCGATTTCTTCAGCCACGGTGGCGTTGACGCAGTAGTCGAACTTGGTAGCGAACTCGATGGGCATCTTGGTAATGTCCTCGCCCTCGAGCACGCGGATAGCCATCAGGCCCGTCTGGTAACCCAGATCGCGGTAGTTGATGCCCAGCGTAACCAGACCGCCGGTCTTGACCTCGCCGCTCTCGCCGCAGATGACGGGGGTCTTGCTCTCAACCGTCACACCATAGACGATGGACATGGCCGAAGCGAACACATTGTCGGTGGGGATATAGATGGCGTCGCACTCGGACACGATCTGCTGCGTGGCCTGCTGCACCTCGTTGGAGCTGGTAACGGTCACTTCGACATATTCCATGCCCAACGCTTCAATGGCTTCCTTGGCCATGTGCGCCTGAAGGATGGAGTTATCCTCGTTGGAGGCGTAGAGCACGCCGACAGTCTTGGTCTCGGGCGCAAAATCCTTCAGCAGGCCAATCTGGTCGGCCACGGGGTTCATATCGCTGGTGCCGGAAACGTTGCAGCCGGGCTCTTCATTGGAGTTTACCAGGCGCGCTTCCACATAGTCCGTCACAGCCGTGCCCAGAATCGGGATCTCCGTGGTCTTGGCGGCCATGGTCTGCGCGGCGGGCGTGGCGATACACAGCACCAGATCAACTTCGTCTGCAATAAAGTGATCGGCAATGGTGGACAGGTTCGAAGCATCGCCCTGAGCGTTCTGCAGGTCGATCTTCGCGTCTGCATAACCGTTTTCCTGAAGCGCTGCCTGGAAACCCTCGGCGGCGCTGTCCAGCGCCACATGCGGCACATACTGCATGATGCCGATGGTTATGTCGGCAGGATTTACTTCGGCCATGGCCGAAGCTGCCATCAGCAGCATTGCTGCCAGAACCAGAGCCAGAATTTTCTTCATTTTTTTGTTCCTCCCGTTAATTATTTTGCCCGAAGGCAATTATAAACGCCCTCCACACACCGTTCCTTTGGATGTGCAGAGGGCGTTGTTCGCGCGGTACCACCTCTTCTTCGCCTCGCGCCTCACAGCGCAGGGCCTTTGCCGGACAACCAGCATTGTCCGCCTTCTGTAACGGGAAGGGCCCGTCTGCGCCTACACAACGAACGAATTCCCTGCGTTCGCCTTCAGCGCGCGGCTACGAAATGTATTCGTCCATCTGCGCCGATACCCCTTTCCAGCTGCCGGGGCTCTCTGAATCTGCGCGGTTGACGGACTACTTGTTTCCGGTCATCGCTTTTTCGTTTCGCCGAAATCATTTCGGAAGAATGAAGTTGAATTGATTATAGCCACATGCGTCTCGTTTGTCAAGCACCGTCTGCGTTAATTTGATATAAATTAACGTGTAGCCGAATGTGCTTGTGTTTCGCGCCGCAATGTGTTACAATCGGTATGTTTCATTACTGTACGGAGGCGAAACCATGCCCAGAAAATTTTATGCAGACTGCGTGGCCTGCCTGATGCAGGCCTCTCTGAAGAAAATCGACGATATCCAGGATGAAGCGCTGAGATATGAATACATGCAGGGCGTATGCCGCATAATGCTGGAAATGGATTTCGAAAAGGAATCATCGCCCGTAGCCGACGCGCGCATCGCGTGCCTGCGCCGCGATCTGCTCGGCCGTGACGACGACTATACCGAAATCAAACACTACTACAACGGCCTGATTATGCAGCTCTATCCGCAGCTTCAGGCAAAGGTGCGCGAATCGGCTGACCCGCTGCGCGCCGCGATCCAGCTGGCCGCAGCCGGAAACTATATCGATTTTGGCATGCTGAACGACGTAAATCCCGAACGTCTCCTGGAATTGATGGACGAGGTGGCCGAAAAGCCGGTAAGCGACGCCGAATACGCACAGCTGCGCGCCGACCTGTCTGCTGCGCGCACGCTGGCCTACCTGCACGATAACTGCGGCGAAGTGGCGCTGGACAAGCTGCTGATTGAAACCATACGCGCCGAATATCCCCAGCTGCACGTGCTCTCCGTGGTGCGTGATCGCCCGATTCTCAACGACGCTACCGTAGAGGACGCGGAAGAAATCGGCCTGTTTGACGTAGCTGAGGTCATTCGCAACGGCATCCCCGACCTGCCCGGCACGCTAATTGGCGAGCTGCCCGCGGAAGTACTTGCGCGGCTGCGCGCTGCCGACGTGCTCATCGCCAAGGGCCAGGGCAATTTCGAATCCATGGCGGGCTGCGGCCTAAATATGTACTATCTGTTCCTTGCCAAGTGCCCCTCCTATTCGAAGTGGTTCGGCTTCGAGCGCTTCAGCGCTGTGCTGCAAAACGACAGACGGCTTCAGCAGAAATACTGACGCGAAGGGCTTCAACCTGTTCACAGATTGCCGGCAGACCCCAACGGATTAATTTCCGAACCGGGAAACACGCCCCTGCATTTATTCGGTTGTTCCCCATGCCGGTACCCGCCCGTCAAACAGCCGATCAGTTCTCGCCGTCCAGCTCCAGTCGCACCTGCACGCTGAGGCCCAGCGCGCGCGGCGCTTCATCCGGCGCGATACGTACGCGGTAACCATTCTCATCCGCCACGGTTGAAATACCCGAAATTGTGCCGCCGCAAGGCTGTTCGGAAGCATCCGACGCGTACACCATTTCCACGCGGTCGCCCGTGCGCAGCGCCGCCGCGGCCGCTTCATCCACATATAGCTCAACGCAGATATTCTTGAGCGGTGCGAGCGTCAGCAGCGTTTCCCCGGCTGCGAGCGCCTGGCCCGCTTCGGCGGCGACGCTCAGCACGACGCCATCCTCGGAAATCGTAAGCGCCGCGCCGCCCTCGGGAGCGATTTCGCACAGCAGCTCGCCGCGCTGCACATATTCGCCTTCGGCGACGCACAATTGCGCGACTTCGCCTTCTGCGGTATAGCTCTGCGCATCCGCGGCTACCACGGTGCCGATACCGACGCAGGAGGCATAGTTGAAATCCACATCGCGATAGAGATAGACCGTTTCGCCAATATAAAGCTCGCCGCCGGTGGTTTCAACGCTGTATTCCGCGCCGTCGATCTGCGTAACGCGCCCTATGGCCCAATGCGTGCCGTTTACCGTGCAGCGCAGATACAGCGTTTCCCCCGAGTGTATCAGCATGGTATCCGCGGCGGCGCGTGCCCCACTCACCGTGCAGTACACGCTGTAGCGCGAAAGCGGCGCGATTTTGAGCAGCTCTCCGGATACGGTTTCGCCTGTCTGCGCGCTGATTTCGGCAACCGTGCCGTCCTGTGTCGCGAACAGTTTCTGCGTTTCAAGCCGTGCGGCCAACTGCCCTTCTGAAACAATTTCGCCCGCGGAGACGCAGATTTCTTCAAGCACGCCATCGGATGGCGCGGTCAGCGCCAGCGTTTCACTCGCCGCAGTAACGCCCGAATAGACTTCGGCCATAGCCGGAAACGCCGCAAGCAGCAGCGCGGTGACGAGCGGCAATATCTTTTTAAGCATAAAGTTCTTCCCTCTATATTATTGTGCGGGCGAAAGTACGCCGTCCGCATCCACCAGATAATCGATTCCATTGATTCGAGCGCGCATGCCGGAGGCTGAAACCAGCAACAGGCAATCCTTACCGACATAGCCCGCTGAACGCAGCCGTCCCCAAAGCGTGCCGCCCATTTCAAAGCCGGTATCCAGCGCAATCGTATCGCCGTCGACAAAGCCCAGACAGAGCTCCGCCACGCCGCCACGCCGCAGCGCTTCGAGCATCAGCAGGCTGAACTGCCAGCATTCGCCCGAACCTTCGGGCCGCAGCGTCAGATTATCGCCGTCGACGGACACATAGAAGGTGCTTTCACCATTATCCAGTAACAGTTTTTCCCCGGAATCCACCTGTTCGATGGCGCTTACAGCCTCGTCCCCACTGGAAACCTGCACCGCTCCGAAGGCTGCAAGCGTCTTGACGCCGCTGGCGTGGCTGCTGGTGAGCGCCGTGCCGGGCGTTACATGAAAGCCCTGCTCCGCTTCATCCGCATCTCCTGCGCCCCTGCCGCCGCCCGGGAATCCCCTGCCGCCCGAGAAGCCGCCGCCAGGAAAACCGCCGCCTGCGGCAATTTCAAAGCTCAGGCCGCCCCACATGGCGCTGCCATCGGCCTGAATCGCGCCCACATACAGCGTGTGCTGCCCTGCATAGTTTGCGGCCGGCAGCGAAATGGACGCGGTCTGCACGATACCGTCTGAAACCAGCGTATCGTCCACATAGACCACAAAGCCCGCGTTCTCCACGCTCGCCGTCCACGAAAAGGCGAGCTGTGCGTCCGGCGAAGCGAGCGCAACGCGCCACACGCCGTTCATATTCTCCGCGCCGGACAGGTTGATGCTGATCGCACTCTCCGCAATCGCGCCGGGCGTGGGCAGCGCCGCAGGCGGCTGGGCCGTGGGTTCCGGCGTGACCGTTGGCTCTATTACAGGTTCGCCGCTCGGCTCCGGTGTAACCGTCGGCTCGGCGGTGGGCTCAGCCGTCGGTTCGTTCGTGGGTTCATCTGTGGGTCCAACTGTGGGTCCATCCGTCGGTTCGGCCGTCGCCTCATCCGTGGGTCCATCTGTCGGTTCAGCCGTGGTTTCAGGCGTTGCCGTGGGAACGGCTGTCGACTCTGCCGTCGGCGTAGGCGTGGGGTCGGATGCGGACGCGCCGTCCTCCTCTGCCCAGCCGGGCACGGCCAGCAGGGCAAGCGCCAGCGCGCAGGCCAACCATCTGCGATGTTTCATGCCGCATCTATCTCCTTTCCAACATGAGCTGTCATTCGGAATCCGCTATGTCGCCGCCGTCCTCCAGCGTGGATACAACGGCGCTCATGCCATAGCGGGTGTTTTCATCAGGGGTAAAATCCACATAGACGGTATAAGTGGTTTCCGTCTCGCCATCCGCGCTCGCCTGCGCTTCGTCCGCGACGGCGGAAATCATGGAAATCACGCCCGGATAGCTCGCACCGCTGTCCTGATTCCATAGCAGTTCCACGCTCACGGCATCGCCCACAGCGATCTGTTCCAGATCATATTCCGATATACTGGCCTCCGCGCGCATTTCGCCTTCAGGATAGATCACAGCCGCCACGCCGCCCTTTTCGATAGAAGCGCCCTGCTCCAGCCGAACTTCAGCCACCGTGCCGCTCACATCGCTTGCAATCGCCGTACCGCTCATGTACAGGCCGTCGAAATCACCATTGAGCGTGGTCAGCAGCAGGTCGCCCTTCTGCACGGTATCGCCATCCTGCACGGCGACGTTCACCACGCTGCCCTGCGCGGTCACGGCCGTGGGGCTCTTGCGGTTGAGCGTGCCGCGGCCGATACGGTTGGCGGCGGTGGCGCTGTCGCCACGATACACAGTGACGGTTTCGCCTACGAGAAAGCTGCCGGAGACCACGTCTACGCTGTAATCCGTGCCCTCAATGGCGGTAATTATGCCTGTGCCGGTATGGGTAGCGTCTGAATAACAGCTCAGGTACACTGTTTCACCCACATGCACGAACTTGTTGGCCGTGGTGTTGTAGGCGTTTTCAGTGGATGCGGATATGGAATACACGCTTTCCTCTTCAATGTACATCAGTGCGCCGTACTTTCCGGCCACAGTTTCGGCATTGTCGCCCGGTTCAGCGAACACACCAGTCACGGTGCCCGCCGCCTCGGCGTATACGGCCTCGGCTTTCAATTCGGCAACCGCATCGCCCGCAGACACGCAATCGCCCACGCGCACGTTCACCTGCGCGACCTGGCCGCCAATTGGCGCATATACCTCGACGGTGCGGCTCGCGGCCACCACGCCGGAAAAGGAAGCGGCGCTGGCAAAGCCCAGCGGCAGCGCCGCGGCAACCGCCGCCAGCGAAGCAATGAATCGAGTTCCGGTTTTCATGAGAAATATCCTCCTTAAATTATTTTAGATTCACAGAGAGCGCAGCGCGTCGATGGGATTCAGGCGGCTCGCACGTCGCGCGGGTGCCCAGCCAAAGACCACGCCCACAGCCGCAGAGAAACCCGCGCCCAGCGCAATGGCGCCCACGGAGATGGCAAAGGTCGTATTCATGGCCCGGCACAGCGCGAACGAGAGCACCAACCCCAGCGCCACGCCCGCCACGCCGCCAATCATCGACAGCAGGAACGATTCAATCAGGAATTGCAGCTGAATGTGCCAGGGCAGCGCGCCCAGCGCTTTCTTCAGGCCGATTTCAGTGGTGCGCTCGGTAACAGAGGTGAGCATCATGTTCATGATGCCGATACCGCCCACCACCAGTGCGATAGATGCGATGCCTGCCAGCAGCGCCGTCATCATGGAGAGCATTTCCTCCATGGTATCCTCGATACCGGACATGGTGGTTACTTCAAAGCAGTCATCCTCGTAGGAAAACATCGCATCCATTTCAGCCTCAACAGCGGTCGCGGCGGTTTCGGAATCCGCGCCGTCGGCCAAGTAGATCGTAAAATTCGTGACTACGCTGGCATTGTTCAGCTTCATGGCGGTGGTATAGGGAATGATGATATCGGCGCTGCCGGAAAGCATGCTGCTCACGGTCTGCGTCGCGTCGTCGTCCAGTATGCCGGCCACCAGGAAGGGAATGCCGTCGATATACAGCTCCTGACCGACAGTATCCACGCCGTAAAAGAAGGTATCGATCATATCCTGCCCGATCCAGCAGACAAAGGACATGTCGTCCTCATCGATAGCGTTCAGCGCGCGGCCACGCTTGAGTACATCCGCGGTGGTGCGGAAATAGTAAGCGTTTTTGCCGGATACGGATACGCCGGTTTCATATTCGCCGCCGCGGGATACGCGAGCCGAAAGCGATACGGCGGGGGAAACGCCGTCCACCACGTCCATGGCCGTGAGCTCGGCCAGATCCTCGGTCGTCATGTCGGATTTCAAGTCGCTGCCGGTCACAGTTACCATCAGCGTGCCCGCCCCCATGGATGAAAATGACGACGACAGCGAGCCCGACACGGCGGACACCGTGGTAATCAACGCGATCACAGCAGATACGCCGATCAGAATGCCCAGCGCCGTGAGAAACGAGCGCAGGCGGTTGGATACGATGTTTCGCAGCGACATCATG
>CAKUDW010000021.1 GCA_934645275.1 uncultured Clostridia bacterium | reverse complement strand
CGTCTGATAAGCGGCAAGCGGCGCATGTATTTTTGCTCTTGTGTTTTTTGCCCGTGAAGTGTATAATGAAAAAAGTATAGTGAAATTATAAGAATGAGAGGGATGTATTCATGAAAAAATTCCGTCCGTATAAGGCCGGGTTTATTGTGATCTATGTTTTGGGCGTGCTGTGCATCAGCGATGCACTGATCACGCTGGTGCGGCAGGTGCGCGGCACGGCAAACGAGTATTTGCAGTCATTTTCACTGTTCAGCTATCTGATCGCCGTGCTGGCGGTGCTGTATGTGAAGATGTACGCCGCTACCCGCATTGAACTCGACGGCAAGTCCATGCGCATCGTCTGCCCATTCTACATTAAACCCGCAGCCGGTACAAAGCGCGCGATGTTCGTATATCGTCAGGGCGAAAACGACATCAAGCTTGTGGACAAGAAATTCGCACTGGCCGATTTGCTCAAGTACGGCTATGTCGAGGATATGGGCTATTCCACGCTGGACAAATCCAACGCAGGCCCGAAAAACAAGCTCTTCCCCGTGCATGAAATGGCGCTGGTGATGAAGGATGGTAAGCGTTACCATGTGAATGCGGGCTTCTATAGCCCGAAGCAGCTGAAGGAAATCGTTGATCAGCTCGTGAGCGTTACCGGCGTGCATCCTACCGGCGCGCTCGCCCGGGAAGCTGGCGTGGAACCCGCGCCCGAAGTTCCGGCGGAATAAGCATTTGTAAATGAATGGCAACGGCCGTATCCAGACGGATGCGGCTGTTGCTTTGTGGTTGCAGGGTCACAGCCCCAACAGGTACCCCGCGCCCATGCCGAGCGCGGCGGAAACGAGAATAATGACGATGGGATGACACTTCTTAAACGCGAGGTACACCATGCCTGCGAAAATGGCCAACGAACTCCACAGCGCCGCACCGGAAAACGCCGCGGCAGAAATGCCGCCGGGAAAGAACACCGTGCCGCCTACGGAAATCAGCGCCGAGGCGATCAGTCCCACCACGGCGCAGCGCATGCCGTAGAGGCAGCCCGCCACCACGCGGTTTTTGCGGAAGCGTTCGAAGCAGCGCGCCACAATCAGAATTACGATAAACGACGGCAGCGCTACGCCCAGCGTTGCACATATTGCACCGGGAATGCCGGCGCGTTCCATGCCGACATAGGTAGAAATATTTACGGCAAAGGGCCCGGGCGTACTTTCCGAGACGGCGATGAAGTTTACCAGCGCCTCGCTCGTCATCCACCCGCGCGCGCTGACCTCCGCCTGAATCATCGGAAGCATCGCGTAGCCGCCGCCAAAGGTAAACAGGCCGATGCGGAAGAATACCCAGAATAGCTCCAACAGGGTCATCTTTCGCGCCTCCCTTCGATCAGCAGCGAATAAATCAGCCCCGTCACTGCGCACAACAGGATCACGAGCATCACATTGACCTTCAATAGCGCCACCAGCAGCAGCGCTGCGGCGGCGATGGCGTAGGCCATCGGCTGTTTTGGGCTCTGGCAGTACATGCTCCACAGCGCCTTCAAAATCAGCGCCAGCACGCCAGCGCGCACGCCAAAGAAGGCGTATTTCACTGCGCGCAGGTGCGAAAAGGCGTCGATTGCGTGGCTCAGCAACGATATAATGACCAGCGACGGCAGTATCACGCCGCAGGTGGCGCAGGCTGCGCCTGCAAATCCGCCCACCTGCCGCCCCACGAAGGTGGCGGCATTTACGGCGATCGGGCCGGGCGTGCTCTCTGCGATGGCCACGATGTCCAGCATGTCCTCATCGCGAATCCAGCGCTTTTTTTCGGCGGCTTCGCGTTGAATCAGCGGAATCATTGCGTAGCCGCCGCCGAAGGTAAACAGTCCGATTTTGAAAAATACGCCGAACAGGCTCAGACAGGTTTTAAGCTTCGTGTTTTTCATAGGCGTTCAGGCAATCAATCAGCTTTTCAAACGCCGCGTTCACGGCGGCATAGCGCACCTCGCTGCGGCTCATGGCTTCGAAGTGGAATTCGAAGGCGCGCGTACCCGTGGGACCCGCCACGCCGATAAATACTGTACCTACCGGCGTTTCAGCTGTTCCGCCGTCGGGGCCCGCTAGGCCTGTGGCAGATACGCCCCAGTCCGCGCCGCTGATTCGGCGTGCGCCCGCGGCCATCTGCCGCGCGCAGTCCGCGCTGACCACACCTACGGTTTCTACCGTTTCGCGCGCAACGCCCAGAATGCGCATCTTTGCTTCCGGCGCGTAGGTGACGTAGCTCTCGTTGACGGCGCAGCTCGCACCGGGGTTTTCAATGAACGTGGCGGCAATCAGGCCGCCGGTCAGGCTTTCGGCAAAGCAGACATGTTCGCCGTGCGCTTTCAGCAGCGCGAATGCGCGCGCACTGTCATTCATCGTCATTTTCGACGCGCTCCATTTCCAGCATTTCCAGCCGCGTATTGCCCCAAAGGCGCTCTACCCAGGTGAAACCCTCGTTCACCTGAGGATCGTCGATTACGACGAACTGGCCGATATCCTCGATGGTGTCGAAATAGTTGCTGCCGCCGCCCATGCGGTCGGAAATCAGCGAAAGCTTCACCATGTATTCGCCCGGCGCGATGCCGCTCAATGGGAAGATTACGCGCAGCGTGAACTTTTCTCCAGCCTTTACGTCGAAGGGCAGCGTGTGCGTCATGGCGATGGGTACGGCCACATTGTTCTTCAGAATCAGGCGCAGGCGCAGGTTGCGTTCGTCTACATTGCTGACGCAGGAAATTTTGAATTCCCACTGACCGTCCTGCTGAAACTCCACGTTGTGCGAGTTCAGCGTGGTCATCTTCAGCATGCGCATGCGCTCGCCGCGGTCGCGCGGACGGGTCATGCTGTTCAGGTCGCGCTCAGTGTCGCGGTTGCCCGCGCCGCCGTAAAGCTCGATGGCCCGATCGGTATCGCCATCATAGAGCAGCTTGCCGTGATCCAGAAACAAAGCGCGGTTGCACAGCTGCGATACCGTGCGCATGTTGTGGCTGACGTAGAGCACGGCGCGGCCACTGCTGGCGACGTCGCTCATCTTGTTCAGGCATTTCTGCTGGAAGGCCAAGTCACCTACGGCCAGTACCTCGTCACAGATCAGAATGTCCGGCGCGAGGTTGGCCGCCACAGCGAAGCCCAATTTGACGTACATGCCCGATGAATAGCGCTTTACCGGCGTGTCGATGAAGCGCTCGATTTCAGAAAACTCCACGATGTCGTCCATCCGACGGGAGATTTCCGCGCGGCTCATGCCCAAAATCGAGCCGTTCAGATAGATGTTTTCCCGGCCCGTCAATTCCGGATGAAAGCCCGTGCCAACTTCCAGCAGACTGGCCACGCGGCCGTGGATGCGAATTTCACCCGTAGAGGGCGCGGTAATGCGCGAAATCAGCTTCAGCATCGTGGATTTGCCAGCGCCGTTGCGGCCTACCAGCGCCAGTGCGTCGCCGCGGTCAACGTTGAAGTTGATGCCGTCCAGCGCCAGAAAGGTCTCACCGTCGTGGCTGGTATTTGTGCCGATTTTGCGGTTGGGATCCTCGCGGCCAAGTTTGCGCGCGATCCAGCTGTTGATGTCGCGGTAGAGCAGGCCGCCGCCGATCATGCCCAGGCGGTACTGTTTGGATACATTTTCAATTTCCAGTAATCTTTCTGCCATTTGTGCGTCTCCTCCGCGTCATACGGTGTCCATGAAGGTTTTTTCCACATGTGAAAATGCGATTACGCCCAGCATGAATATAATCAGCGTTACGGCGATGGAGAACCAGTAGTAGTTGAGGTAGTAACATGTGGAGCCCAGATATGCGCTCCTGAACAGCTCAATCAGCGGCGTCATGGGATTGAGCATGTAGTATTTCAGCAACTGCGGCGCCTTTTCGGCAATTAGCGACGCGGGATAGGCCACAGGCGTGGCGTACATCCACAAATGTACACCGAAAGATACCAGCAGCGACAAATCGCGGTATTTCGTGGTCATGGAGGATACCAGTATGCCAAACCCCAGGCCCAGCATACCCAGCTGCGCCAGCATCAACGGCGTCAGCAAGATCAGTTTCCAATTTGGGTTTACCGCACTGCCCGGCCGTGCAGCATAGTAGATAACGAAGCCGATGAACAGTATAAACTGCACGAAGAAATTGATCAGCTGGGAAACTACCGTGGAGAGCGGCATGCATAGCCGCGGGAAGTAGACCTTGCTGAATATCTTGCGGTTTTCCTTATCCACAAAGGTTTTGGAGGTGATGTCCAGGCAGCTGGCGAAATACTGCCAGGCGATGTTGCCGCCCATGTAGAACATGAACTTTGGCAGTCCATCCGTGGGCAGTCCGGCCACATTGCCGAAAATCACGGTGAAAATCAGTGTGGTCAGCAGCGGTTGAATGACCACCCAGGCCGGGCCCAGTATGGTTTGCTTGTACAGCAGCGTGAAATCGCGCTTGACCAGCATCCATACCAGATCGCGGTAGTGCCAAAGATCCTTGAAATCAATATCAAACCATCCAGTTTTGGGTCGGATGCGCGTCGTCCAGTAGTTTCCGGCGTGCGGCTTATCCATGAAACGGCCTCCTCCGGCTGCTCAGCGGCAGCGTTTTCAAAAATGCTGTGAAAGTTCACAAACATTCAGGTTTTTGAGTTGTCGGCGCGATGTTTTTAAATTTTCACCGACTCGGAAAATAATTCGACATTTCCCTCATGCTATTGTATCACGCGGAAACGAAAGTTTCAAGTGGGCGGAGCGCAACTTGCAGCGCGGCGCAAAATCTGCTATAATAAAAATGTGAAAATATGTATTTTGTAAACGTGCGAGGATATTATTTACCATGAAAATGCCTGAAAAGACTGGTGCGCCCGCGCCGAATAAGCTGCAGTTTCGCATTGATGTGGTGCTGAGCGTGCTCTTTATCGCCGCGATATTCTTCTTCGGCTTCACTACCGCCTGGTTCAATCGCCATGGCGTGAAGGTATCGCTTACGGATGAAACGAAGCTCGAAGCCTATCAGCCGGACTTTGAGTCCGCGTCGGCTTGGAGCCGCCTGGCTGCGCGCGTGCGCTCGCTGGACGACTTTATTGCCGGAAACGTATATATGGCGGATGAACTGGGCCACCTCAATTCGTCGTTTCAGTACGCGCTGGGCAAGCGGATGATTACCACCGGTGCGCAGCAGATGCTCACGCTTAATTCGGGGCATTTGTATGATTTGCAGAATTTCGTGTCCATGGAGAGCGCCGCGCAGAACATAATGGATATGCAGGCCGCGGCGGGGGAGCGCCCCTTCCTGTTCGTCTATGAGCATCCCACCATCTATTCGGCGGATCAGATGCCGGCAGGCTATGATGTGCTGGATTATTCGGATGAAATCGCTGAGGACATCACCTCTCGCCTGGACGCGGCGGGCATTGATATGATTGACAGCCGCAAGGTATTGCCCGAAAGCGGGCTGCCGCTGGCTGATTATCTGATGTATACCGACCAGCATTGGTCCACGCGCGCGGCCATCATTATGGCTCAGGCAATTGCAAACAGAATCAATGAAGCGACTGGCTCGGAAATGGATGCGAGTTTGCTGGATATCGACAATTTTGAAACGGAGTTTTATCCGAAGCTGTTCCTGGGCAAGTATGGCCAGCGCATCGGCACGGCCAATATCGACCCGGATGATATCACCGTCTATTGGCCGAAGTATGAAACCAGCATCCACCGCTATACCAACTATCTGGGTGACATCACCGATATTACCGGCCCATTCCGCGACAGCGTTATTCGCTGGAAGTATCTGGAAAAGGACGACGGCAAGAGCTACAATATTAAGGCCTATTTCGATTATGGGCTTACGGAGAACTACGATTTGTATGAAAACCCGGACGGCGCGCCGCTTAAAATATTGTTGCTGAAGGATTCATACAGCGCGCCCATCGGTTCCTTCCTGTCGCTGCTGGCGCAGGATGTGGCCGCTGTGGATTTGCGTCGCAGCGAGCTGAACTTGAAGGAATGGATCGATCAGGTGCAGCCCGATGTGGTAGTCTGCGCATACAGCATGCAAATGCTGCGCGACGACGCTTACGAGTTCCAATAATCAAGCGCGCTTCGCGAATTTCGCGTGGGGGAATGTGCAATTATAATTCTTGGTGACAGACAGAACAGCCGTCCATGGTCGATTGGATCGTGGACGGCTGTTCTCTTTGTTATTCTTTTAAGATAGGCGTCTCCTGAAAGGAGACGCCTACACAATTATTTATTCATAAATGAAGTTATACAGATTCAGTGCGTTGGTTTTCCAGTCAATATCAAAGAACATGTCCTTATCACCGCGGCGCTCCTCAGTATAGGTGCCATTGGAGGGCAAGCGCAGGGTTTCCATGTTCGTCACGCCGCTGGAAAGCACCTTTACGGCGATTTCGATAATGGTGTTCAGATCCATATTGGTGGAAACGTTGCTGATAAGGTTCACCGCCAGCGCGGCGATTTCCGTGGCGGACTTGCCGCGCAGCTTTTCCGTCAGCTTTTGAATTACGGTGCGCTGGCGTTCGGTGCGGGCGAAGTCGTTGTCCACATAGCGCACGCGGGCATAGGCCAGCGTCTGGCGGCCATTAAGATGCGTGTTTTCGCCGTATGTGGTCAGGTATTCGTTGATCTGGTCGGATTCATCCACGCCGGCATTGTAGCCGATCCACGCTTGAGAAACGGCCTTCTTGTTGATTTCGTTCATTTCGGCTTCGGTGATGTTTACTTCGATGCCGCCCAGCGCCTGCGCGATCTTCTGGAAACCGAAAAAGTTTACGATGACGTAGTTCTGAATGTTCATATCCAGATATTGGTTCACAACTTTCATCGCGTATTCGGGGCCGCCGAAGAAGTTTGCAGCATTGATGCGGTAAGTGCCGTTATATTTGCCCGCATCCGTCACCTCAATGGCCGTATCGCGCATGATGGAGGTGAGCTTGACTGCGCCGGTTTCACGGTTGATGGAGCAGATAATCATTGCATCGGTGCGCGAAGCTTCGTTTACCTGGCGTTCATCCGAGCCCAGCAGCAGTATGTTCAGCCAAGTGTCCGGCAGCGAGGTATTCACATTCAGATCCTGAACGTTTATGCGATCCTCCGCGGCCAGCGCCTGTACCTGATTGTCCTCACCGGCCAGCGCGTCCGCCAGCGAAGCGGCGTCGCTTGCAACGGTGGTATCCTGTGCCGAAACGTCGCTGCTGCCGGCAAAATCGCCATCCAGCGTGCCGGTATCGGCATTCTGAACCTGAGTTACATCCACGGCGATGGGCGTGTTCTGCACCTGCTGCGTGCCCTGGTCGGCGCCGCGATTACCGCTGAGCACTACGATTAGCACGACTACAGCGATTACGATCAGCACTGCCACGCCGATCATCAGCGGGTTGACGCGCTTTTTGCGCCTGCGCGGCGCAGGACGGCGCCCCTGTGGCGGGCGCTGACCAGACGGACGCGCGCCCTGAGGACGACGGTTTTGCGGGTGCGCGCCCTGCGGGCGAGCGCCTTGCGGACGGGAAACGCCGGGGCGAGGTCCGCCGGATGAATCGCGGGAAATGCCTTCGCGCACGCGGCCATTGTCATAATTCCGGCGCGGATCGCGGCCGGAGGAATAATATTCAGGCAAGAGGCAACCTTCCTTTCGTGTGGCAAAATAAATCTACATATAAATAGACAAAGGTATTATACCCTTTTTCGCTGTGCGTTTCAACTGGCCGAGCCTGTTGCAGCGGCGCGAAAATGGAGCAAAATTGTGATATTTCGGCTGAAAAGAATTGTCGATGTATTCCTTTGGAATCCACCGGCCCGCAAAACGCCATTATAGCAGTCGCGACTCCTGTGGAGGCGCGGCCAACCCGTGCGCAGCAAGGCAGCCAGCACCGTGCTGCCGGGGTCTCCGCTTCGTGGAGTCTCCGGTGCGTTTTTGCTAATTTAAAGAGAGCCCGCCGATCAAATCTGAACGGCGGGCTTGGAAAGCTATTTGGTTTTACCGCCGTCGCGCGCGCAGCGCTACGGGCTTATCCAGAACTTCGCGCATGACGATCGCGTCGCGCAGGCGTTGGCGATCTTGCGCAATGCGTGCGGCCTCGGCCTCACGGCCTGCCCGGCAACGCGCTTCCGCCTGCGCGATCTTGCGCAGGTGCTCGGCGTGCTCCGCGTCGCTTTCGCCCTCGTCGCTGTGCGTATTTTCGCGTTGCGTGTCGCCAGCCTGGGTCTCTGGCTCAGGCGGCTGCGACGCTTCTGCGGCTTCAATGTCGCCTTCGGATGGCAGGAGACTGCTTTCGGGGCCAAATTCTTTTTCAAACTGCTCGTCCTCGTCGGCCAACTCCGGCTCGTCTTCCACGGGCGCGGGGCGTGGGGCGCGCGGCGCGGCGTCGCTATTGCGGCGCTTCTGATTGGAGGATCTGAGCAGGGCGATGCCGATCAGAATCAGCACCAGCCAGATTATTTCCATGCGGCGCTCACTCCCTTTCGAACGCGGTCATCGTTACTGCTTTTTTTCGCCAACGGGCTTATCGGGGCTGTCGTGGCCGGCAATGGCGTCGCGCATGCGGGTATCGGAAATTACGTTCTGCATCTGGTAGTAGTCCATTACGCCCAGCTTTCCGCTGCGCAGCGCTTCGGCCATGGCGCGCGGCACCTCGGCCTCGGCCTCGACCACCTTCGCGCGCATTTCCTGCACGGTGGCAATCATTTCCTGTTCTTGGGCGATGGCCATGGCGCGGCGCTCCTCGGCCTTTGCCTGCGCGATGCGACGGTCGGCCTCAGCCTGATCCATCTGCAGCTGCGCGCCTACGTTGCGGCCCACGTCCACATCGGCGATGTCGATCGAGAGAATTTCAAATGCGGTCCCCGCGTCCAGCCCCTTGTTCAGCACCGTTTGACTGATGCGATCCGGGTTTTCCAACACTTCGCTGTGGGTCAGCGACGAGCCGATGGTGGTGACGATGCCCTCGCCGACGCGGGCGATGATCGTTTCTTCGCCGGCGCCGCCCACCAGGCGGTCGATGTTCGCGCGCACGGTCACGCGGGCCTTCGCGCGCAGTTCGATGCCGTTCTTGGCGATGGCCGCTACGACCGGCGTCTCGATCACCTTCGGGTTAACCGACATCTTCACGGCTTCCAGCACATTTCGACCGGCCAAGTCGATGGCGCGGCTCTGTTCAAATTCCAGTGAAATGTTTGCGCTCTGCGCCGCGATCAGCGCGTCGACCACGCGATCTACGCTGCCGCCCGCCAGCAGATGCGCTTCCAGTTCATTCATGTTCAGTCTCAGTCCGGCCTTGGTAGCCTTGATCATCGGCAGTACCACCTTGCTGGGGTTGATGCGGCGAAGGCGCATGCCGACCATTGAAAAGATGCTGATGTGTACGCCCGACGCAGCGGCCGAAATCCACAGTCCCACTGGGAAAAAGCGGAAAAAGATAATTACCAGAATCAGAATGACGACCACCATAACCATGTCCATTATACCCATCGATTAACAACTCCCCTCGCTTATGATATTATTGGAATTATTCCAGAATACCCGTTTCTTCAAGTCCGTTGGCGCGCAGCGTGAGCACGTGGTCAAAGCCCGCCTGCCGTGCCAGAGCAAGGCAGAGATCAAAGCCCGTATCCAATGCAGGGGCGCTGTGCGCATCGCTATTGATGATGATCTCACCCCCGCATTCGCGAATGCGCCGCAGCAGCGGCATAGCAGGGTAGGGGTCGCTGCGATAGCCGCGGCTGATTGCGCCGGTGTTCATTTCCACCGGCAGGCCGCGTCGCGCCGCAATTTCCGTGCATGCCAGCGCGGGCTCCAGATAGCGCGGGTCGCTTTCGTCAAAGTAGCGATTTCCAGCGTTGAACTTGCGCACTAGATCGATGTGGCCCAGAAACAGCGCGTCGCTGCGGCGCGCCAGTGCTGCCTCGGCCTCGAAATAGGCGCGGCAGTAGGCGTAATAGTCGCCTCCAAACACTTCATCGACGTTTTGCCGCATCACATCCGCGCTCATATCTACATTCAGTCCGCGCCCGTTTACGAACAGCCAGTGCGTGGAATCGATCAGATATTCATATTCGGAAAAGTCGCGCGCATAACCCGCGTCGCGCTCCGCGCCGAGGATGATTTCAATCTGTCCGGCGTATTTTTCCCGCACGCGCCGTACTTCCGCGCGATAGAGCGCTTCGCGCTCGAGCGAGAGATTGGGCGTGGTTTCATAGGGCGTCCAGCCGTGCATGGAAAAGCCTAGGGCGACAAAGCCGCGCTCAATGGCGGCCAGCGTCATTTCCTCCACGCTGTTTTTGCCGTCGCAGAAGGTGGTGTGCGTATGCGCATTGGCGCGAAGCTTCATAAGTGTTCGGATTTCCTTTCACAATTTCACAGCTATTATACCGCATCCGGCAGGAAGATTGCAAGCACATCGCGAATAGTAGCGAAAGAAGCGCCTGAATGCGCGCGAAAAGAACGGGGAAGCGTGGGAGCAAGGTATGAGGCACGGGTTTGAAATGCTGGCGGTGCTGTTGTTGCTGTGCCTGCTGCTGGCGGGGTGCGGCGCAAGAACCGTGGAACAGGCTGAAGCGCCTGCGGCGGAGCCGTCGCTGTTGCTGGGCTTTTCCCAGCTCGGCTGGGAGAGCGCATGGCGGCTGGCGAACACTGAATCCATCAAGGCGGCAGCGGATCGTGCCGGGGTCACGCTGATGTATGAAAACGCGGAGCAGAAGCAGGATCGGCAGATCAAGGCCATTCGCTCGTTCATCGCCTACCAGGTGGACGTGATCGCCTTTTCGCCGATCATCGAGACAGGCTGGGACAATGTGCTTCAGGAGGCGAAGGACGCGGGCATTCCCGTCATCACCACCGACCGCATGATTTCCACTGAGGACGACAGCCTTTGGGCGGGCTTCGTGGGCTCGGATTTCTATCAGGAAGGCGTGAGCGCGGGCGAATTCCTGCTGAAGAAGATGGCGGATCGTCAGAATGTGAACATCGTGGAGCTTTCAGGCACGATCGACTCTACCCCCATGCTTCAGCGCGCGCAGGGTTTTCGAGATACCATCGCCGGACACGATAACCTGAAACTGATCGACAGCGTATCGGGTGATTTTCTGCGCACGAAGGGCCGCGAATGCATGAAGCTGCTGCTGGAACGGCACGAGAAGATCGACGTACTCTATTCCCATAACGACGCGATGACCCTCGGCGCGATCTCCGCCATGGAGGATGCGGGCATTGAACCGGGCCGCGATATCGTCATCATCACGGTAGACGGGCAGCAGGAAGCAGTAGATTTGCTGAAGGCTGGCCGGGTGAATTGCGTGATCGAATGCAAGCCAACCATCGGCGACGATGTGATGGCGTTGGCGAAAAAACTGGCCGCAGGCGAGAAAATCGACCGGTGTACCTATTCGGAGGAAGCGGTGTTTACGGAATTTGACGCCGACCTTCAGGATATTCCGCCGAGGGGGTATTGATCTCATGTCCGGGGCATTGGACAGGCTGTTTGCGCGCCTGGGCGGTGGCGAGAGCATTTCTGCTCGCCTGAAAACTTCATTTGTAATTCTGATTTCGTTATTGTTGATTCCCGCACTGGTAAGCATGGGCATGATGGTACATTATGCTCGCGCGTATTCGTCGGTCATCGGCCGGGTGGAGCGTGTGTCCTCGCTCACGCCGCTGGTGCAGACCCAGATCGGCGACGAGATGTGGTATGTGGTGGCGGGGCACAAGAGCTTCGACGGCGCGGCGCAATATGAAATGATCGATCATGTGAACCGGGAAATCGATGCGCTGGAGGCGTCCGCTGATCCGGCAAATCTGAAATCGCTGATCGTGGCGCGGCGCACGATGGATACGCTCGTGACCTATATCGACCGCATGGGCGAAATGATACGCACGGAGCAGCCCATCGCCGAAAGCGAGGCACTGCTGGAGGAGGTTCGCAACGTGTCCGTGCTGGTGGCGGACATGCTGGATGAGTACGCGGATGCGGAAATCAGCACGGCGGCGCAGGTTTCCAGGCGGCTACAGGTTACGCTGAAATATGTGGTGGCGCTTCTGGCAGGGCTGCTGCTGGTTACGCTGCTGTTTTCTATACTGGCGCAGCGCTCGCTGTCGCGCGCGATCCACAAGCCCATCGCGCGTTTGGAAAGATTCGCCGGTGCGCTGGCGGGCGGCGATTTGCAGGCCCGTGCGCCGGAAACGCGCGTAACCGAACTGCACGAACTTACGCAGTCGCTCAACGCCATGGCGAGCCGCCTTCAGGGGCTGATCGATGAAAACCGGCGCGAACAGGAAAACCTGAAAAAGAGTGAGCTGCGCGCGCTTCAGGCGCAGATTAATCCGCATTTTTTATACAACACGCTGGACGCAATCGTATGGCTGGCTGAGGCTGGGCAAACGCGCGAGGTGATTCACATCACGCGCGCGCTTTCAGATTTTTTCCGAATTTCGCTTTCACAGGGCAAGGATTTCATACCGCTTTCGGAGGAAATTAAGCACTTGACCGGCTATCTGACGATCCAGAAAATACGCTACCGCGACATATTGGATTACGAGATCGATATTCCGGAAGAAATCTGTGGAGCGCGGGTACTGAAACTGCTGCTTCAGCCGCTGGTGGAAAACGCCATTTACCACGGCATCAAGCATCGACGCGGACGCGGAATGATTCGCGTGTCCGGGCGCGCGGAGGGCGCATGGCTGATGCTGACCGTGGAGGATAACGGCGCAGGTATGACGGCCGAACGGCTCGCCCAGGTGCGCGCCGGACTGAGCGCGGGCGCGGGCATGAGTCCCGGTTACGGCCTGTACAACGTGAACAAGCGCATACAGCTCTATTATAACCAGCCGCAGGGTGTGTGGATCAGCAGCGACGAACAGACAGGGACGCGGGTTACGCTGAAGGTGCCCGCAAGGAGCGAATAATAGATGTATAAGGTTTTTGTGGTGGACGATGAAATCGTGGTGCGCGAGGGCGTGCGTTCCAATTTTCCGTGGGATGAGACGGAATTCGTGCTCGCAGGCGAAGCGCCGGACGGCGAAATCGCGCTGAGCATGCTTCAGGATGTGAAGCCCGATATTCTGATTACCGACATCCGCATGCCGTTTATGGACGGATTGGAGCTATGCCGCCGGGTGGCGCGCAGCATGCCGTGGATATACATCGTGATCCTCAGTGGCTACGACGACTTCGCCTACGCCCGCGAGGCGATCTCGCTTGGCGTGAAGGAGTATCTGCTCAAGCCGGTGAGCGGACAGGAGCTGCTGGCCGTGCTGGAGCGCATTGCCGAGCGCATCCGTGAGGACAAGCGCCAACAGGCGAATCTGAACGCCTACCGCGAGCAGGTGGCCTCGTCCAGCCGTTATTTGAAGGAAAAACTGCTGACCGAGCTCTATGGCGGCGCGAACGGCGACCGCATCTTAAAGAGCGCACGTTCGTTGCAGCTGAACCTGCTGGCCAAGCGCTATCTGGTGATGTTGCTGGCACCGTCGCCCGAACCGGATTCTGAAGAGGCCATGTTCGCTGCCCAGAGCGTGCTTGAGCGCCTGGCGGACGGCAGCGGCGGCGCGGCGCTCGTATGCCGCGGCTACGGCGGCTTTTCTTTCCTGGTAATGGGCGATAGCGCTTCCGATTTGGAGGAGCGTGCCTATGGACTGGCGCAGGCTGCGCAGTACGATGTTGAGCGCAGCGCCAATGTGAAGCTGCTGGTGGCCATTGGTACGGATGTGGAGGCGCTCAAGGATATCCCGCGTTCGCTGGAGGACGCGCGCAGCATTATCGAGCGCATGACGGCCGGCGCAGGCGGCGATGGCCAGCGCCGCATCATGGGCTGGCAGGATATCATAGGCGACGCGCCTATTTCCATTGCGGATATGGACGCGGCGCCCCTTGCCGAGCAGTTGAAGTATGCTACGGCGGGTGATGTGGACAGAATTCTGCAAAACTATGCCAACGGACTTGGCTGGGCGGCCGCGCAGTCGGTGATGATGGCAAACTACTTCTTCGTGGAAATGATGTTGGCGGCTTTTCGCATTGTCAGCGAGAGCGGCGGGGACCCGCACGAAGTGATTCCCGGCGCGGCGCGCGCACAGAATTCGATGGTGAGTGTAGACGAGGTACTGCCCCTGTGCCGCGACATGCTTCAGCGGGCCATCACCTTCAGGGATATGCAGGGCTCGGCGCGCTACGGGGGCGTGCTGCGCAAAGCGCGCGCTTTCATCGATGAGAAATACAGCGATTCGAACCTCACGCTGCACGACGTCGCCGCGCATGTGGCGCTTTCCAATAACCATTTCTGTACCGTATTTTCGCAGGAAATGGGCGTGACGTTCACGGAATACCTCACCGGCGTGCGCATCCAGCATGCGCGCGAGCTGCTGGCGGATACCGCGATGCGCACGGCCGACGTGGCCTACGCCGTGGGCTACAATGATCCGCATTACTTCAGCTATCTCTTTAAAAAGAACACCGGCCTTTCGCCGCGCGACTATCGCAAGGATGAGAAGATCGGCGTTTCCAGCGAGAGAAAATAATAAACATTTACCGGAAAATAATCAACTGCACCCATAATATTTTGCACACTGCGCCCGGAAAAACCGTAAATTGCCAACAAAACAGAGAAATTTATTTATTCATGTTTAAGGATAAACCCCGTATAATGTATGTAGACGGGCAAACGCCCGAAAATGAAGGAGGGTTTATCCATGAAGAAACTGTTGGTTCTCGTACTGGCCTTGGTTCTGGTGCTGAGCGTTGCCGCCAGCGCGTCCGCTGCGAAGATCGCTTTCTCCCAGATCGGTCAGGAATCCGACTGGCGCACCGCGAACACCGACAACCTCTGCAATGCCATTAAGAACCATGAAGGCTGGGAGCTGATCTATGACGACGCTCAGCAGAAGCAGGAAAACCAGATTAAGGCCCTGCGCAACTTCATCACTCAGGGCGTTGACGTGATCCTCTTCACCGGCGTGGTTTCCACCGGTTGGGACGAGGTTCTGGCCGAGGTCAACGAGGCTGAAATCCCGCTGATCCTGATCGACCGCATGCCCGACTGCGCGGACAAGATCGACTATGTCGCTGCTTTCGGCGGAGACTTCGTTGAAGAAGGCCGCCGTCAGGTTGCCTGGGCCGGCGAATATCTGAAGACCCTGGGCCGCGGCGAAGAAGAAATTAACGTGGCCATCATGGAAGGCACCACCGGCGCTTCCGCGCAGGTTGGCCGTACCGAGGGCAACGAGGCCGCCATGGCCGACTATCCGAACATGAAGGTTGTCGCGCAGAACACCGGCAACTTCACCCGCGCTGAAGGTCAGGCTCTGATGGAGAGCTGGCTGAAGTCCGTGGATAAGATCGACGTGCTGATCGCTCAGAACGACGATATGGCGCTGGGCGCGATCGACGCCATCAAGGCCGCCGGTCTGGTTCCAGGCAAGGATATCATCATCGTGGGCTGCGACTCCGTTAAGGCTGCCTTCGAATCCATCGTTGCGGGCGAAATGAACGCCACCATCGAATGCACGCCCCTGTATGCCGACTTCGTTGTGCCGGTTATCGAGGGCCTGCTCGAAGGCGAGACCTTCGACAAGGAAGTCAAGCATCCCGAAGAGGGCGTGTTCGACTGCGTGGGCGGCATCGACCTGGGCACCGTCGTTTCCCA
>CAKUDW010000020.1 GCA_934645275.1 uncultured Clostridia bacterium | reverse complement strand
TTGCACCGGGTACGGCGACGATCACGGCCACGGCTTCGAGCGGACATCAGGCGCAGTGCGTCGTCACGGTGCAGAATCAGCCGGTAACGAGCGTGAAGCTGAGCAAGACGAAGGCGAGCCTGCTGCACAATAAGACGCTGAAGCTGAAGGCAACGATCGGGCCGAAGAACGCGTACAACAAGGCGGTTGCCTGGACGAGCGACAATCCGGCGGTAGCGACGGTGGATGCGAACGGCACGGTGACGGCAGTGGCGCCGGGAACGGCGGTGATCCGGTGCACGGCGCAGGACGGCAGCGGAAAGAGCGGGACGTGCAAGGTGACGGTGAAGAAGAACCCGGTCACGAAGGTGCAGCTGACGTACAACGGCAAGGCGGCGAAGAAGCTGACGCTGAATTACGAGAACGAAAAGGGCAGGGTGAACGGCGGCTTTGCGGGGACGACGCAGCCCGCGACGGCGACGTACCCGGGCGTGACGTGGAAGAGCAGCAACCCGAAGGTGATAGAGATCGACGGTGAGACGGGCGCGTTCAAGGTAGTAGGAATTGGCAAGGTGACGATCAGCTGCATAGCGAAGGACAGCGCGAAGAAGAAGGCGACGTGTGCGATTACGGTGAGCAAGACGGCGGTGAAGGGCCTGACGGTGATGTATCAGGGACAGACCGTCACCAAGAGCAGGTTGATCCAGCTGAGCGCCGGCGCGACGGACAGCGGATTGTCGGCGCAGGTAACGCCGGAGAACGCGACGAACCCGGAAGTGACATGGAAGAGCAGCAATGCGAAGGTAGTGAGGATCGACGCGTCGACGGGCGCGCTGACGGCGGTTGGCAAGGGCACGGCGACGATAACCTGCACGTCGAAGGACAATAAGAAGGTTAAGCTGAGCTTTAAGGTACAGGTGTTCTGACAGAGGTGTTCTGACAGAGAGGCCGGCGCAGCGGCTTTGCAGCTTACAATTCTTACCCCTTAACGAACGGCCCCTGCGATTCCAGATGGAATCGCAGGGGCTAAATTTATAAGACGCGGCTGCGGACAGAAAGCGTCGTCCACAGCCGCGTAACGTCTTGCGGATCGGCGAATCCCGAAAGGATGCGCCGGCAATTCTCATGCCTTTTTGGCGTATTTGTAGATTTGTTCGAGCACGCGGTCAACGCCGCCCTCGGTGTGCTCGGCAGCCATGGCATCCATCAGCGCGCCGCGATCGTGGTAGAGCCGGATCAGCTCGCGCGAAAGTGTTTCGGGCGTCATCTGATCTTGCTGCAGCACGCGGCTCAGGCCGCGCTTTTCAAAGGATTCGGCGTTGAGAATCTGGTCGCCGCGGCTCGCGCCCATCGGATAGGGAATCAGCAGCGCGGGCTTCTTCAGTGCCAGAATTTCGCAGAGCGAATTGCTGCCTGCGCGGGAAATCAGCACGTCGGCGCAAGCGTAGGCGTCTGCCATTTCGCGATCCAGGTATTCTACCTGCACATAATTTTTATTTCCGGTCAACCGGTCGCTGAGATTGCCGCGGCCGCACAGATGCAGCACCTGGAAGCCCTGCGTCAGCGACGGCAACGCCTCGCGCACGCATTCGTTAATGGCCTGCGCGCCGCTTGAGCCACCCACCACCATCAGCACCGGCAGGTTTGCGTCCAGACCAAAGGTTTTCAGCCCGCGCTCACGGTCGCCCTCAAAAATTTCCGGGCGCAGCGGCGTGCCGGTATACACGCCCTTGCCCTTGGCGTATTTCACGGCCTCCGGGAAAGTGCAGCACTGCGCCGAAGCGAACGGCAGGCACAGCTTGTTCGCCAGGCCGGGCGTGAGATCGGATTCGTGCGTTACCACGGGCACGTGGTTGAAGTGCGCGCCGTATACCACGGGCACAGACACGAAGCCGCCCTTGGAAAAGACCACATCGGGCTTGATCTTGCGGATGATGTGCGTGGCCTGCGCTACGCCCTTGATCACGCGAAACGGATCTGAAAAATTTTTGGGGTCAAAATAGCGGCGGAGCTTGCCAACGGCTACGCAATGGTATTGCACGCCCGGCACCGCGGCAATCAACTGCTGCTCGATGCTGTTTGCAGCGCCGATATAGTGTACTTCCCAGCCGTCGGCCTGAAGCCGCGGAATCAGCGCAAGATTCGGCGTGACATGGCCACCTGTGCCGCCGCCGGTCATCACGATTTTTTTCATCAGAAAATTCCCTCCCGAACGTTCGGTTTCCAAACACCCTGATAAATTATAGCATCAAAGATACGAAATGTTTTTATCGCGCTGTAAAAAGTTCTTTTGTTTTCGGGCGAAATGCGGTATTATTAATATGGATTGATTTTGGAGGTCGGTTGAATATGAGTTATCAGGCGCTCTACCGCGCGTGGCGGCCCAATACCTTTTCGGAAATCGTGGATCAGGACGCCGTGGTGCGCACGCTGAAGCGGCAGGTGGAAACCGGGCGCATCGGACACGCTTATCTGTTCTGCGGCAGCCGCGGCACCGGCAAAACCACCGCGGCCAAGGTGCTGGCCCGGGCAATCAACTGTCTGCACCCTGTGGGCGGCGATCCCTGCGGCGAATGCGAAATCTGTCGCGCGCTGCGAGCGGAAACCTGCATGGACGTGCTGGAAATCGACGCCGCGTCCAATAATGGCGTGGATGAGATTCGCGATTTGCGCGAAAAAATCAAGTATCCGCCTACGCTGACGACGTACAAGGTCTATATTATCGACGAGGTGCACATGCTCTCTTCCGGCGCGTTCAACGCGCTTCTCAAGACGCTGGAAGAGCCGCCGCGCCACGCCGTGTTCATTTTGGCCACCACTGAACCCCAGAAGCTGCCCGCTACGATACTTTCGCGCTGTCAGCGCTTTGATTTCCACCGCATTTCAGTGAAGGCCATTGTGGGCCGCCTGCAGGTGGTGCTTCAGGGCGTGGGCCGCGAAGCCGAGGCCGAGGCGCTGCTGGAAATTGCCCGCGCCGCCGAGGGGGCGATGCGCGATGCGCTGTCGCTGCTGGACGTGTGCCTGTCGTTCACGGACGGCGTGGTCACCGCCGCGCTTGCGCGGGACGTGCTCGGTACCACGGGGCGGGATTTCATGTTCGAATTTGCGGACGCGCTCATTGCCTACGACGCGGCGGCGGCGCTGGAGCACATCGACGCGGCCATGCGCCGCGGCGGCGATCCGCGCGTGTTTTCACAGGATGCGGCGGCGCACCTGCGCAATGTGCTGCTGGGCCAGGCGGTGGGCGGCGAACTGGAGAAGCTTGCCGAAATTACGCCCGAGGATGCGGCGCGCTTTATTGCGCAGGGCAAGGCCGCCGGTCAGGAGCAGCTTATGCGGGACATGGAGCTGTTCATGCGCGTTGAGAGCGACATGAAATGGGCAGCCCAGCCGCGCGCCATGCTCGAATTGGCCGCCGTGCGCGCCTGTCACCCGGAACAGGAGGCGGACGCGGGGCTGATGGAGCGACTGGAGAAAATGGAGAAGATGATCGCCAGCGGCGCGATTCCCGCACCCGCAAAGGCCGAAGCGCCCGCCGCGAAGGCGGAAAAGGCCGCGCCTGCGCCGAAGGCCGAAGGAGCGGCGCCCATCGCGGCTGCGCCCGCGGAAACTCCGCCGCCGGAATATCTGGCCGCCATGGAAAAGCTGGGGGCAGAAAACCCGAGCATACGCAGCATGCTGCCCAAGGCCGCGTTCGGCGGCTTCGACGGCAGCGTGGTCACGCTGGAATTCGGGCGCGACGGCATCATGGTGCAAAAGCTGCTGGAGGCAAAGACCGCACTGATTGAAGCCGCGCTCAGCGAAAGCTTCGGCACGCCCGTGCGTGTGCGGCTGGCAATGCGCTCGGCCAGTGCCCGGACACAGACCACGCAGGCCGCGCGGCGGGTGATCGAGCAGTCCTACGACGTATTTGGGCGTGACAAGATCGAGCTAACGGATTGATGCGATGAATGAAATGGATTGGATTGAGCTGCAGAATATAGATCACAGCGGTCATCGAGACCGGCTGCGCGCCAAGCTGCTTCAGCGGGGTGTGGACGGCCTCACCGAGCGCGAGCTGATGGAGTTCCTGCTCTGCTTCGTGCTGCCGCGGCAGGATGTGGCCGATATGGCTGCCGGGCTGATCGAACGCTTCGGCAGCGTGCAGAACGCGCTCTGCGCCGATGCGCGGGAGTTGGCCCGCATCAGCGGCGTCGGCCGCCGCGCGGCAACGTGGCTTGCCAGCCTGGGCAGCGCGCTGCTGGATTGTGAGAATGCGGTGGAGGAGCAGCGGCCCGAATGTAAGAATTTTGTGAGCATGTTTCGCCATGCTTGCCGGATGAGCGGCGAATACGAAGCGCCGTGCAGCGTGCAGCTGTGCATGGACGCGGAGGGTGGGCTGATCTTCCGGCGCGAAATCTGCCCGTCGCTGGCCTGGGGCGAACCAGAAACGCTGCGCGTGGCCCTGGGCGACGCCATTGCCAGCAACGCCAAGGGCGTGGTCATGCTGCTGCTGTGCGGCCGCACGCCCCGCGCCTTCGATGAATACGATTTTGAACGTGCCCGGCGCTACGGCTACGCGCTGCACCGCTCGGGCTCGGCGCTGCTGGATGTGATTATCTATGGCGACGGCGTGCTCGACAGTCTGCGCCGCTGCGACGGTATACCCGATTACAGCGACGCCGGCGCATCGCGCCGCCGTCTGCGCGAAGACTACGACGCGGCCCTGCCGGACGAGGAGGGGCTGAAGGTGCTGTTAAAATCCAAAAGCGAGCCGCCGGTCATCCCACGATCCGGCGAAAATGGTGTGAATTGAAAGGCGCGCGTCCGGTGGCGCAAGCGGGGGAGAGTTTCCCGCGCCCGCTGGAAACGCGCTCTGGAAAGTGTAGATAACTCCCGATTCTTTTATGAGAGGTGTACCTATGAACCAAACGTTTGCACGAAATTGCCTGGCGCTCCTGATCGTGGCCGCGCTGCTTGCGGCCACATTCTGCGCTGCGGCGGAAACGGCCTATGTGCGCCATGAGAGCGCGGACTACGGCTTCGCCTTCGAGGTAGACGCCCGCTACGCCGTCTATGAACAGGACGGCTTCGTGTGGGTCTATCCCGGAGAGAACAATTCGAATTTCCGGCTTAACTGGATTGCCGACGGCGAGGTGGACGAAGCGGCGTTCTTTGCGCAGACCGGCGCGGCGCTTCGGGAAGCGATGGGGGACGCGATGGTGAGCGATCCCGGCGAGGCGGCCAGCCCGCTGGAGCTGCGCGGTATCGCCATGGATGCAATGATATACGCCTATGCCGATCCGGATAGCGGCGAAATTATCGAGGGCGCATATCTGTGGGAGCCGCGGGACGGCTATGCGCTGCTCTTCGGCGTGGCCTATTTACAGGCCGACGCGGACGCGGTGCTCTCCGCGCTCGTTCACGCATCCGAGACCTTCGCCTTTGTTGAAAGCGCGCAGGCGGCCGAGCCGGATGCAGATTTCACCGCGACGTATGCGCGGCTGAACGCGCTGAGCGCCGATATGTCAGCTGCCACGCAGGCGCTGACGGAGACATACAGCCGTTCCATGGAAAATGGAGACGGCGAATATGCCGCCGCGATGCTGGAATATGTCCAGCGTTGCCAGAGCGCGCAGGAAGAATGTGCACAGCTCGCGGCTGCGCTGGATGCAAATCCCGGCTGGGCGCAGCAGTATGATCGGCAGTACGAAAATGCCGCGTTCGCTTGCAGCGTCCTTCGGGAATATCTGGCTTTCTATGTGGATTATTACCATTCCAGCGATCCGCTGATGGAATATCAGGCGCGCGCGGCGCAGGGCGAATATGCGTCGCAGGTCGAGCTGCTCGACGGCATGTACGCCGCGATGGGCGATGTGCAGGCAAACTATTTGACCATGAATTGCCCGGCCGCGCTTGCCGATATATGGGCATGCTATGTCCGACAGATCGACGCGTTTCAGGATAAGCTCTATGCGGACTACATGGCGCTCGTGAATCAGGACCCGCTGATGGGCTTTTCATCCAATCAGCTCGTGGCGCGGCAGCCCGCGATTCTCTGGCACTATGAAAGCATGATGTATACCCTGCTGATTACGCAGTACGATATCTGTGCTGCGCTGTGCGCCGGCCAGGCACTTTCGGACGAGGTGAATCTCTACTATTCCTTTGCGGATGAAATCTACCCGAACCTGTATCCTTCCATGGATTCGGCGATCAATCTGCTCCTGTATACCGATTCGGGCAGCCGCGATGTGCTGATCGAGGCGGAGATCACAGGCTTTTCACAGCAGTTCTGTCAGTTGGTCACCGTGACGCCCGAGACGCGCTTTTTCCTGATCAAGCCGCCCGTGCTGCCGGATATGCCGAACCTCAGCCAGGAAAAGACCACGCAGCTGGTGCTCCGAATTACCGACCAGGAATCCGGCGCAATTCTGGCCGCTGAAAGCCGGAATGTGACGCTGCGCAGCCTGTATGATTTTTCCATGTACAACAATGAATTCGGCATCATCGAGCCGTACACGCTGCTGGCGTGGCTGGACCCTGAATCGCAGGCGGTACTCGAGCTTCGGCGCGATGCGATCGACTGGATCCGCAGCACCTTCGGCGAGGGCTATGAGAGCCTGCCCGGCTACCAGCTGGCGTATCCCGAGAATGTATCGTCCGAGGATACGACGCTCATTCAGGCGCTGGGCATTCAGGGCGCGATCAGCGAGCGCGGCGTGCGTTACAATATGGGCCCGTATTCCTTCGGCGCAAGTCAGCGCGTGCTGCCGCCCTCCGAGGTGCTCTCCAGCCGCTCGGGCATCTGCATCGAAACGGCGCTGCTGGTGGCGTCCGCGCTGCAATCGGCCAACATGAACGCCATGATTATTATCACGCCCGGTCACGCGCAGGTCGCGCTGGAAACCTGGGAGGGTAGCGGAGAATACTACCTGCTGGAAACCACGAAGTTGCCCTTTACCGCCGATGAAGCGGATATCAATGCCTTCTGCTCGCTTCCGACGGCTGATGAATGGACGGAATATCTCGACCGAGACGGCGCGTATGTAATTGATTGCGCGCTGGCGTCCACCTTAAACATTCGCGGCCTTATCGGGCAATAGGGATTCCTCTGCGGCAGATTGCAGGAAATAGGCGCAGGCCAGCAGATCCGCGCAGCCGCCGCAGGTGAGGTTTTCCGAAATGAACAGATCGTCCAGTGCAAGCAATTCGCCGCGGGTCATTGTGCCCGCGGCCATTTTTTGCGCCGCCGCGCGCATTTGTCCCGCACGCGCCAAACCGCCGCGGCGGATGAGCGTGGTGTCGTCGGTCTGCGCCAGCAGATGAATCAGCGTCCGCGCGCCTGCGGCCTCTGGGTCCAGCGCGGCGTATTTTTCAAGTGCCGGCAGCGCGATGCGCGTCAGCGATGGGAAACCGCTCGCCGCTTCGCCGCGCGCCCCGCGAATGCCGGCGGCAACGTACAGCTTTTCGCCGAAGCTGCGCGCGGTATCCGGCGTCAGCGCGCCGAGCGCCCGATCGACGTGCGGCGCGGCGATTTTTCCGGCCAGTCTGCAAATGCGCTCTGCGGGCGCGTCGTATTCGCGCAGGCACTGCGCTGCCGCCGCACACAGCAGCCCCAGAGAGAATATCGCGCCGCGGTGCGCGTTTACGCCGCCTGTGGCGCGCAGCATGGCTTCCTCCGCCGCAACGCCCGCGCGCTGCAATGCGGGAAAAATGTCCTCGTTTGGCGCTGCGGCAAAGCCCGCGCGCGCGCAGCAGACGAAGTAATCGCCCAGCGAAAGCGCGCTGCGCCGCAGCAGGTCGAGACTCATGTCCGGATGCGAACCGCAGTTGCGCTTGTCTACCAGGCCGGGTTTGGGCGTGGTTTCAGCCTCGCGCAACAGTGCGGCCACAGCCATCGCGCCGATGCGCGCCGGCAATGCGTCTGCCCGCCACTGCGCGATGCGCCGGTCGATTTCCGCCCGAAGCGCGTCTAATCCGTGGGCGCGGCTGCGCGCGCATACAAACGCCGGGCCGCCGCAGAGCAGGCAACTGCGCGGCGGCAACCCCACAACCTCGCGCGCGATCTTTGCGCCGTTGGCGCCGAGCACGTCGATGTCCAACAGCCTCCCCACGCCGCTCGCATCCTCAATCCGCGCCATCTCACGCTTGACCTCGGCGGCGGGGCGCGCGGTTCTAAAGCAGGCTTCCAGTCCCGCGGCAGAACAGAATATCTCGGGTGCGCCGCCAAGCGCCGCGGCGATGGCTGAAACGCCCGCTTCAAACGCCTCGCCGATGGGCGGCGTGACTTTCACCGCGCCGGGAACGTTCATCGTAAGCCAGACCAGCGTGCCGCCGCGCAAGCGTTCGCGCTGACGCGCCGCGCGCAGTTCGCGCGCGTTCAGCACCTCTGCTATGCCCACCGGTGCGCTTTCCCGATAGATCCGCATGAGAAAATTCCTCCATAATAGAGAATCATCGGCGTGCTTTTGGCCGGAAGCGACTGCTGTCGTTGCAGTGGCGCAACTGTTTTTGGATCCCGCCGACTCGCAAAACTCTGGTTTTGCTGATCCTGTTTTTTAATCAAAACGCTCCAGCGCGGAGCGCTGGAGCGTTAATGCCTGCACTTTATAGATCATTTTATCAGATGTGCGCGGGGCTTTCAAGCAAAATCAGATCACTTCGGCTTTGATGATGTTCGTGTTGCCGGATGTGCCGTTTGTCAGGCCGCCGGTAATGACGATGCGCGTGCCCTTGGGCAGGTGGAACAGATCCCGCGCCAGATTTTTCGCGTTGAAAAAGAGCACGTCCGTAGAATCGAAGCGGTCGGTCAGCGCGGGCAGTACGCCCCAGGACAGCGCCAGTTTTCGCCAGCTCTTTTCATCCGTGGTCACGCCCAGAATATCCGTGGGCGAACGGAAGCGCGACACCATGCGCACTGTGCGACCAGACAACGAGCAGACCACGATCAGCTTCGCGCCGATGTCGATTGCCATGCCGCACACCGCGTGAGAGATCGCATCCACCACGTTCTGCATTTTGAATTCCGCATCGCGGAAGCGCTTGGTATAGGAGACATGCTTTTCCGTTTCCTCTGCGATGCGCGCCATCGTCTCTACCGCCAGGTCCGGATACTTGCCCGCCGCCGTTTCACCGGAGAGCATGATCGCGCTGCTGCCGTCGTATACGGCGTTGGCCACGTCGGAAATCTCTGCGCGCGTGGGGCGCACGTTCGAAATCATGGATTCCAGCATTTCCGTGGCGGTAATTACGCGCTTGCCCAGCATGCGGCATTCGGTAATCACGCGCTTTTGTATGGCGGGCAGTTCCTCAAACGGGATTTCTACGCCCAGATCGCCGCGCGCCACCATTACGCCGTCGCAGGCGGTGCAGATGTCTTCCAGATTGTCCACGCCCGAGCGGTTCTCGATCTTCGCGATCAGGTCGATGTCGCTCGCGCCATGCGCCGCCAGAAATTCGCGCACGGAGAGCAGATCCTCCTTGCGGGAGACGAAGGAACAGGCGATGAAGTCCACGTCGTTTTCTGCGCCGAAGAGCAGGTCGGCCTTATCCTGCTCGCTCAGGTATGCGTGGGTAAACACGCGGCCCGGGAAGCTCATGCTCTTGCGGTTGCTCAGCGTGCCGCCGGTCAGCACGCGGCACTTCGCGTCCTGCGCGTCGGTCTCCAGTACTTCCAGCACCAGCAGGCCGTTGTTAATCAGCACATGGTCGCCGGGCTTCAATTCGCTGCACAGGCCCTTGTAGCTCACGGAAACGCGCGTCTCGTCTCCCACGACGTCCTGCGTCGTCAGCGTGAACAGGTCGCCCTCCTTCAGTTCGATGCTGTCGTTTTCAAAGCAGCCGATGCGGTATTCCGGTCCCTTTGTGTCCAGCATGATGGCGATGGGCAGGTTCAGCTCCTCGCGCACCTTCCGGATGCGGCGAATGTGGGCCAGATGGTCGTCGTGCGTGCCGTGTGAAAAGTTTAGCCGGGCCACGTTCATGCCCGCCAGGCACATCCGGCGCAGCGTCGCCTCGTTGGCGCAGGCCGGACCGATGGTGCATATAATCTTAGTCTTGCGCATGTATATCTCTCCCCCTCAGTGGGGCCGGCAAAATGAATTGCCATCCAACCCCATATTATTATAAATAGTCGCGCATGTGGCTGTCAATTCGCGCGCGCGACAATTATCTGCTAATTCCTGCGCTTCAAAAGACAAATCCGGCGCATAAGACAGCAATTCCAAAAATTGCGCAGACTGTCGAAAAGCTCAGGAGAGCTTACTTTCCCGTCCACAGGCTCGTCTAAATCTTTTTTTGACAAGCCGTCATCTGGCATAAAGCTGTAAAACTGGCGTTTATAAAGGCTGAAAGCAACACAAACCACCATCGGTGTTGTTCAGTTGCGCTTCTTTTGCTGGTATTATGAAACCATCAAATGAAGGAGGCAACAAGCCATGAATACAGATAAGATTTGCGCAGAACAACTCGCCAACGAATACGCGCCCAAGGACACTTCTAAGGTGGTCGCGCTTCGCAAGCTGGACGCAAGAGCCAAACTCCCTGCTACCGTTTTCACTTATACCTTCGGCATCATCGCCGCGTTGGTAACCGGTGTGGGGATGTGCCTGTCCATGAAGGTCATTGGCGGCGGTACGACTGCCATGTTCGTCCTCGGTGTGATCGTCGGCGTTATCGGGCTGCTGGGCATGGGCGTCAATTATCCCATCTACAAAAAACTGCTGGCGCAAGGCAAGCAAAAGTATGCTTTTGAAATCATAGAACTGGCAAAAGAAATCAGCGAGAAGTAACGCATGGAACGGGTAAAGGTGTTTTTTCAAAGGCTGCTGAATCCATCCAAGTGGGTGCTGCTCTTTGTTCCGCTGCTTTCCTTTACCGTGCTCATTTTTATCTTTGCAAGTAAAAGCGCAAGATGTGCGCCGGCATACCTGATCTACTGTATGTCGGCGTATTCTCTTACAATATGGCTTGCCGCACTTTTGCGGCTGACAAAGAGAACAAAATCTGCTATCATGGGCAGCAGGATCATGCGGAAAGCATCTGCCTCCAGAATTGTAGGCCGGTATCTGAGCGACCTTGCTTTTCGCGGCAACGTCAGTATATACCTGGGCATGGTGGTCAATTTCTTTCACGTCGTGTTTCGCATTGCTGCCGGAATCCGCTATGCTTCAGTGTGGTTTATCTCTATGGCAGTTTACTATCTGGTGCTTGGCGGCTTGCAGGCGTACCTGATCGTCTGCTATCACCGCCGCAGCCCGGAACTGGAACGCCGCTGTTATCGCATAACGGCATGGCTGCTGTTCCTGCTGAACATTCCAATGGGCGGCATGATCGTGCAGATGGTGCGAACAAACTCTGGTTTTTCTTATCCGGGTTACATCATCTATCTGTCGGCATTCTATGCGTTTTATGCAATGGTGATGTCGATCCTGAACCTTGTGAAGTTCCGTAAGCTGGGCAGTCCCGTTCTGTCTGCCGCCAAGGTGCTGAGTTTTATCTCTGCCCTGATGTCGATCCTCGGTTTGCAAACGGCAATGATTTCCCGCTTTTCTGAAAACGGAGAAAGTTGCCGAAAAATGATGAACGCCATCACGGGCGGATTCGTCTATGGTATGGTCATTGTGCTTGCCGTTATCATGCTGTTGCACAGCAGAAAACCAAGAAAGAAGGTGAATGCGGTTGAATAAATCGGAAAGCAAGTATTTCGCTACCGCCGCCAGAATGGATGAAGCATTTTTGAAGCTTCTTGGAAAAAAGGACTTTGCCTATATCACAGTCAAGGAGATTTGCGAAGCGGCGGGCGTCAACCGCTCTACCTTCTATCTGCACTATGAAACTATAGCAGATCTGCTGTCAGAGAGCGTCAGCCACATGAATGAGCAGTTCCTTGCTTACATGAAAAAGGATTCGGAAGCTTTTGTCGCAAAACTGCGGGATTGTCCATTGGATGAATTGTATCTCATCACGCCGGAGTATCTAACGCCTTACCTCAGTTACGTTAAAGAAAACCAGCGGCTGTACCGCACTGTACTTGAAAACGCTGCAACGCTGCGGCTGGAAGATAGCTATGCGGGTCTTTTCCGTCATGTCATCACACCGATTCTCGATCGCTACGGTGTGCCGGAGCAGGACAGGCCGTATCTTATGGCGTTTTATTTGCATGGACTGATGGCAATCATTTCGGAATGGCTTAGAAATAATTGCGCCGCGTCCATCGAACATATCGTAAACATGATTCGGCGGTGCGTGAAACGCCGTGGGGAGGAATCATGAAAGCCGGCGTCTATATTAGGGAAGGAACAAATTCATTCCCGATGCCAGGCGAAATCGTTCTCTCCACACTGTGGACGAGCATACTGTTCCTCTGAATTTGTTTCCGGCGGGATATGTGTGGATTTCGACATCCACGACAGGTGCAGCGACAACCCGCACGTTCACATGTTCTTTTACGGCTCGTCCATCTCCGGGAACGACTGAAAAGTGGCCGGTCAGGCGCGCGCTTTGCGCTCGGGTTCGCGGAAAGCTTCCACGCAGTAGCCCCTGTGGCCGCACTGCGGGCAGGTCAGCTTGCGCGTGCGCGGCGTGTGGCGCGCGAACAGAGCGTCGCGCAGCCGTGGGTGGAATACCGCGCTGCACTGCGGACAGATGTAATCGGTGCGCCGGAAATAGTAGGTCGAAATCCATACGCCCAGCGCGACGACCGCCGCCATGCCCGCGATGAACGGCGACCACACGCCCCGCAGCAGCCCGAGCAGCAGCGTGCCGATTTCAATTGCATCCATTGCGATGCCTGCGATGATCATATTGCGGTGTACCCGCCGAAGCCTGCTCCTGTTATCCATTTGCGCGGCCATGTCGCCCAGTTTTTCGAATGAAAACGGCGCGGACGCATGTCGTATTTCGCGCGACAGGGCTTCCAGCCGGTCGAGCTTGCGGCGCGTCTCATTCATTTCAGCGCGCAGTGCCGCAGCCTGCTGCTCCAGCAACAGCGTAACGACCGGCGCAGGGTCGCGCTCGTTCAGCAGTTCGCCGATGCTGCCGATGCTCAGGCCCAGATCGCGCAGGCAGCAGATCAGCTTCATTCGCCGCACGTCGTCGTCCGAATAGAGCCTGCGTCCGCCTTCGCTCAGCGCCGAGGGCACGAGTATGCCGCGCGTGTCGTAATACTGCACCGTGCGCACGGATACGCCGCAGAGCTTCGCGATTTCACCCGTCGTGTATTGGGACATGGCCTCTTCACCTCCTTACAGGAGCATACTAGCACATGACGCAGCGTCGCGAGCAAGCCCCGACGTCGCGTCATATAGATTTTTTTTAATGCTTACCACAGCGGCTTGCGGAATTCCGCTTCAATTTCGGCCCAGCGGCGCAGAAATGCCTCGCCTTCTGCGTCGGCGGCGATCAGTCGCGCTGCGCGAACGCAGCCGCGCACAAACGCTGGATCGAGCGCCCGCAGTCCGCCGCGCGACAGCGGACACAGCGCCCGCGCCCGGGCGTCCGGGCGCACCGTCCACCCATTCCTGCCCGGCACGGGGCATAACGGGAACACGCGGCACAGGAACGGTCGCCGCGCGCGATCGCATGCGCCGTGACAGATCAGCATTGGCCGGTGCATTCCGTCGTCAAAGCCGATTTCTGCCCACGGCGCGCCTTCCAGCAGCGCATCTTCGCCGGGCAACAGGCATACGCCGCCCACGCCGTCGTCGTCCGGAAAGCAGCAGGCCGCGCCGCAGAGCTGGCCGCAGTCGCTCTGCAGCGGCGTGCAGTCGTCAATTGCGGCATAAACGGCGTTCAGGGCTTCAGGGGTCATGGCGGACGCCTCCTTCAGAATGATGGAATATATGCAAATGGTAGCACGCTCGGGTACGCCCTGTCAATCATAAAAACTGTCGATTTGAATTAACAGATACTGTGCATGTGTTGACAATTGCTGCTGATTATGGTACGCTTTACATGAATAAATTTTAAATCGAGGTGAAATGCATGGGCGGGGTTTTGGAAAGCTTATTGCAGTACTGGTATTGGGTGCCAATTGGAATCATAGCCGTCATCATTCTGATAAAGTTCCTGCCGCGCTATAAGATTGCACCGCCGGATACGGCGCTGATCATTTCTGGCTTCATCAGGCGGCGCTACAAGGTGCGCAACCACGACGGCACAACCTCCGTGAAAAAATTCGGCTATCGCATCGTGCGCGGGGGCGCGACCTTCTGGATTCCGGCCGTTGAGCGCATCGACAAGCTGGATATGTGCCTGATGCAGGTGGACATCAAGACGGCGCAGCCGGTGCCTACGAAGGAATACATATCCGTGCTGGTGGATGCGGTGGCCAACATCAAGATCGGTTCGGATGATCTGTCCATTGCCACGGCGGCGGAGCAGCTGCTTCACTACGATTCCAACCATATCAAGGCGCTGGCTAAGGACGTGCTGGAGGGCAACATGCGCGAAATCATCGGACAGATGACCATCGCTGAGCTCGTGCAGAATCGCGATAAATTCGCACAGGAATCCATCAAGGCCGCCATGTCCGATATGGGTAACATGGGCCTTGAAATCATTAACTTGACCATTCAGAATTTTTCGGATAAGGACGACAATGTGATTGAAACCATGGCCCTGCAAAACATTGTCGATAAGGAGCGCGACGCGAAAATCGCGCGCGCCAAGGCCGAGCAGGAGGGGCACAAGGCCGAAATCGAAGCGCAGGCCATCATTGCCGAGCAGAACAAGGAGCTTGAGCTGCGCAAGGCCGCCTACAAGATTGAATCCGACCAGCAAAAGGCCAAGGCGGATGAAACCTACAAAATCGAGCAGGAGCGCATCCGCAAGACCTACGAAACCGAGCGCGCCGCAGCCGAAATGACGCGCCTGCAAAAGGAGACGGAACTGAAAAAGCAGCAGGTTGAAATTGAACGCGAACGCCTGAACGTGGAGGTGCGCGAAAAGGCGAACGCTGAAAAGGACGCGCGTATCGCTCGCGCCGAGGCCGAACGTTTCGAACGTCAGGCCAAAGCGGACGCCGATCTCTACGAATCTCAGAAGCTCGCCGAAGCCATCGAAATGAAGGGCCGCGCCGAGGCTGAAGCCATTCGCCGCAAGGCTGAGGCCATGCAGCTCTACGGTCAGGCCGCAATGCTTGAAATGGTGGTCGACAAGCTGCCGGAGGTCGCGCGCGCCATCGGTGAGCCGCTCGGCCAGACCGAAAAGATTATCATGTTCGGCGAAGGCGCGGCTACCGGCCTGACCCGGGACATGACCGGCTCGATGCTGCAATCGTTTGAAGCGATTAAGGCCGCTACGAGTCTGGATATTCCGAAAATGCTGGGCATGGTCGCCTCAGGCGGCCTGGTGGGCCGGCATGTGGAACCGGCGGAGGATGCCGAAAAGTCTGATTTTTCCGAAACGTCTTCAGAATCGGCGGAGAAGGCCGAGGCATGACTTTGATTGTTTAAAGAACCATCCCAATTTAGGAAACAGCTTCTGCCTGCCTCCTGCGTAGGGAAGCGGATTGCCGTCCAAGCCCTGCAAATGGGTCTTGGATATATAATGCAAGCGCGACCGGTCTGAAACATCTGGTCCTGCGAAGCGATGGGGGCCGCCGCCTGATGAGCGGCGGCTCCCAGACCGCTGATAAACCCCGCGACCGCAGGAATTAATGGAAAGGTATTGAATGAAGTGGAAATTCCTGCTTGCATTGTCAACGGCAATTGCAAAATCAGTTACATACGTTGAAGCAGTCGCGCCACTGCAGCGTTCTGCAGGCGCGACCAGCCCGCGCTGGAATCCGAAGGATTCGCGCGGCGCTGCCGAAACCCGCTTTGCGGGTCTTCGG
>CAKUDW010000019.1 GCA_934645275.1 uncultured Clostridia bacterium | reverse complement strand
CGGCCCATACTGTACCGCACCACGGACAAGTTTCTGCAGCACTTCGGCATCGAAACGCTGGACGAGCTGCCCAGCGTGGATTTCACCTCCGAGGGTGAGATGCCCATCTAAATTGCACCAAAATTGTGACAAAACCGGCAAATTACTATCATTTGCCGGTTTTTCTGCGCGCTTTCGCTTGACTTAGAACTGTAAAACTTGTATAATATTTTTGAAATATAGTCAGCATTCAGGAGGGACGCTACATGGGCGATCGCTATTCTTCCAGAAGACGTTATGAGCGCAGGTTGCGCATTCACTATCGCAAAAAGGTATGGACGGCAGGCATCATCATGCTGGTGGTGGGTCTGGTCGTGGGCTTCATCGGCTGCACAGTGGCTGTGAACAAGTCTGCGCGCGTATCCGAACTGCTGGGCATCGCGCCCAAGCAGGATGTAGTCATGGATCAACCGCTGCCCACGCCCACGGCGGATGCGGGCGATGACGCCGCGTTTACCGCTGAGATGTTCGCTGCGGGTGGCTTTGTGCCCGACGAAAGCGATCCCTTTGCCGACGGTGCAGACAATTCCAGCACGGACGAGCAGTCCATGGGGCTTGCAGCGCTGTCCGGCATGGACGCAAACCTGTTTGACAATCAGACTGTTGAACCCGTAGTGACCGAAGAGCCCACCGCAATTCCCACCGAAGCTCCCACGGCCGAGCCTGAGACGCAGCAGCCCGAGATAATGACGATTGAGAGCGCACCGCTGACGGTGGATGGCGCGCAGGCCGCAGTCGTGACCGAAGAACCTACTGAGGAACCCACGGTGGAGCCCACTGAGGCCCCGACTGAGGCGCCCACCGAGGCACCGACCGAAGAACCCACGGCCGAGCCTAGCGAGACCCCGACTGAGGAACCCACTGAAGCCCCCACGGCTGAAGCAACGGCGGCTGTTTCCGACGGTATGCCTGTCGGCGGCGACGAAGACCTGGAACCCATCGTGGTCGAACCCACGGCGGAGCCCACTGAAGCGCCCACAGCCGAGCCTACCGCCACGCCCGAACCCACGAAGGCCCCCGAAATCGTGCCCTACGGCGAGGTAGTTACCTTCACCACGGAAATGACGCCCGACGGCCACATCCATCGCGGCCCGCAGGATGGCGACAGCTACGAAACCGTCAGCATCACGATGAAGGTAGACGCTTACAAGGACTTCGACTACTTCGAGGAAAACTACGGCAGCAAGTACGATTTGAAGGGCGGCACGGCTGCGGTTCAGCTGGATATGACGCTGAACGACTATGCGGGCCAGGTCACCGTGATTCCGCAGAACTTCCTGTTAATCACCTTCCGCGGTGAAACCGACGATCAGACGCTCCAGGGCTATCAGCTGTTGGACCGCGAAATCGCCGGCAACATCGACGTTGAACTCGTCAGCGGTGAAACCACCACGCTCTACAAGCGCTATCCCTTCTCCGAGATGGGCGAAATGAAGTATATGGTGGTGAACACCTACAACGGCGGCGAACAGACCACCTACTGGTTTGAAATTCACGCCCCCGCCCCGGCCGTAACCGAAGCGCCCTCGCTGGAAGCTTCGGCAGGCGGCCTGACCATCGGCAGCAAGGGCGATGATGTGAAGAAGCTTCAGGCAAAGTTGATTGAAATGAAGCTGCTATCCGGCCAGCCCGACGGCGCGTTCGGCAAGTACACCGCCGACGCCGTGAAGCAGCTGCAAAAGAAATACGGCATGGAGCAGACCGGCGTGGCCGACGCGGCGTTCCTGGAGAAGCTGTATTCCGAATAAGGTGAATGTACAAAATCGTCCATTCCGATTTTCAATCGGGATGGGCGATTTCATTAATGGATGGGAATAAAAGAGATATCGACAATTTACTCAAACCAAATAATCTGAAAGCATTTAATCTTCTTCTCATCATCGCATGGTATAATGTATGCGACCCCATACAAAGGAGAAAACAACCATGCGAATACTCTATGCTGAAGATGAACGGGATTTGAACGATATTGTTACGCGGCGACTCGTATCAGAGGGTTATGGCGTGGATCGCTGCTTCGATGGGCAGGCAGCATGGAATTATCTGCAATCGGCGGACTACGACGCGGCGATTCTGGACATCATGATGCCTCGCATGGACGGGCTGAGCATATTGAAAAGACTGCGTTCAGCGGGCAAAACCACGCCCGTACTGCTGCTCACTGCGCGCGACGCCGTAGCTGACCGCGTGGCAGGGCTGGATAGCGGGGCAAATGATTACCTGGTTAAGCCCTTCGCTCTGGAAGAGCTGAGCGCTCGAATACGCGCCCTGACCCGCGCCCAATTCGGCGCGGGCAACAGCTGCATCACCGTCGGCGATCTGACGCTGGATACGGCCACGCGGCGCGTCACGCGCGGTGAACGGGAAATCTCGCTGTCCGCCCGCGAATACGCGCTGCTGGAATACCTGATACACAACCATGGAATCGTACTTTCCCGCGAAAAGATAGAAAACCATGTTTGGAATTTTGACTATGAAGGCGGTACCAACGTGGTAGACGTGTACATTCGCTACCTTCGCAAAAAGATCGACGACGGCAGCGACGCCAAACTGATTCATACGATACGCGGCATGGGCTATGTGCTTCGGGAGGACAAAAAATGAAAGGAACGTCACTTCGGTGGAAGCTCACGCTGTGGTTCTCGGCGGCGCTCATACTGATGGCGGCGCTTACCTTCACCGTCGTTTTCTTTGTCAGCCATTCTGTACTGCAAAAGGCGCTGCGCGATGAGCTGAGCCACACAGTGGAAGATAATGTGGACGAGGTCGAATTCTATCGCAGCATTGAACAAATGGACTTGGACGGCGATACCGATCACTACATTCGCTACGGTGTCGGCTATCTGGAAATAGACGACGACTTTCTTGATCGCGTGAACGGCGTTCTGACTGCGCTCTATCGCGGCGACGGCGAGCTGCTCTACGGTGAAAACCCTGTTGTCGCTGCCACAGAAGATCTGGCCTTTATAGACGGCGCGTGTCGAACCGTTCGCTACATGGATGAGACCTGGTATGTATTTGATCGGCAATTGGAACAGCAGTCACTCCGCGATCTCTGGCTGCGCGGCGTGGTTTCTGAAACGCAGGCCGACGCACCGCTTCGCAATATTGTCCGCGTCTGCCTGTGGGGGCTGGCGGCGCTGATGCTCTTTGCCATTGCAGGCGGCATATTTATCGCCTGCCGCGCGCTCAGACCCGTTCGCGATATGGCGCTCGCCGCTGCGCAAATCAGCAATGGTGATGATCTGAAAAAGCGTATGATCGTCAGCGGTGGCGATGAACTGGCGCAATTAGCGGCGGCCTTCAACGATATGATACAACGCCTCGATGAGGCATTCGAAACGGAACGGCAATTCGCCCTGGATGTTTCCCATGAGCTTCGCACGCCAATGGCAGTTATCACGGCGCAGTGCGACGACGCGCTGGACGGTGAAAAGAGCGTCGCGGACTACCGCGACGCCCTGTCGGTTATCCGCCGTCAGGGCGGACGCATGAATCGCATGATTTCCGGCATGCTGGAGCTAATGCGTATGGAGCAAAAAGTTGATTTGTACGCATGTGAAACCTTTAATCTGAGCGCATTGACCGCATCCGTTTCGGAAGATATGGCGCTCATTCGTGAAAAGAACATCGCGTTGGTCACCCACATTGAACCGAACATCACGCTAAAGGGCGATCCGACGCTCATTACCCGCCTGCTCGCCAATCTCATTGGTAACGCCTATCGCTACGGTCATGAAGACGGTCACATTGGCGTGACACTACGCGCGGCAGACAGCAGCATCGAATTGAGCGTCGCAGATGACGGCATTGGCATCGCGCCTGAACAGCAGGAAAAGATTTTCCGTCGACTCTATCAGGGCGCATCCGACCGTTCGGGCAACGGTGTGGGATTGGGGTTGGCCATGGCGCGACAGATTGCCCGGCTGCATGGCGGCGAATTGACTGTAAAAAGTACATCAGGTACCGGCAGCGTTTTCACCGCCCGGTTCCCCAATCGTCCCTAAGCACTGCTAAGCCGCCGTTCAGTTTGAACGGCGGCTTAACTCTTTCCGTTTGTTCACAATATTGCGATGAAAAGTTTCGAAAATGCTCCTGTTCTCATATTCATCTCATTTTTTCATCGTATTATAGAGCCATACCAAAACAAGGGAGGCGATTTCAATGAAAGATATGAAGCGAATTATTCTGACTCTGCTAATTGCGATGCTCCTGCCGCTGGGTATAGCTGCCGCGCAAAGCGCACTTGATCCGACAACTGCCGAAAACATCGCACTGGAAGCCGCAGGCGTAACCCGCGATCACGCGCTGCTCTTCCCCACTGAAACCGAAACCGAGCATGGCCAAACCGTCTATGATATAGAATTTAAGTGCGACGGCCTTGAGTTCGAATACTGGATCAGCGCTGCCGACGGCGCGATCGTCAAACATTCCTGGGAATTGACGAGCGAGAAAACGCTGGAACTGGCCGGCTATCAGGATGCGGCAGCCGCCGCTATCGGCGAAAGTCAGGCGCTGGCAAAGGCGCTGGCCGACGCGAACCTGACCAACGCGCAGGCCACGATGCTGGAAGTCAATCTGGACGTCGATGATCAACTTCGCCTCTATAAGGTGAAATTCTACACCCTAACGGCCGAATATGAATATGAAGTCGATGCGGTTTCCGGCGCGATCTGCGGCATGGACATCGAATTCTTCGCTGAAAGTGAAACGGTCCGTCCCGGGCAATCTGCAACTGATTCCAGGGCTCAAGATATTTCCTGTGAAAACGCCCGCACCATCGCATTGGACGACGCCGCGCTCGCCACCAGCGATGCAGTTTTCACCAAAACCAAGCTGGATCGTGAGGATGGCAGACTGGTCTACGAAGTTGAGTTCATGTCTGGCGACGCAGTATACGAATATGAAATCAACGCGGCTACCGGTGCCATCCGTGAAAAAAGCTTTGAGGTCCGCGCAACTGCCCGTCCCAGTCAATCAGTCAACTATATCGGCGTAGACCAGGCCAAAAATGCCGCGCTGAGCGACGCCGGTCTTTCAGCGTCCGACGTTTCCTTTGCTAAGGCAAAACTGGAAAAAGATGACGGTATGCGCAAATACGAAATTGAATTTCGTAAGGACGGCACTGAATATGAATATGAGATCGACGCGGACACTGGCGCAATTTTAGAGCGCGATATTGAAAGGGATGCTGTATCCGCCGCGCTTCCTGACAGCGACCGCGACCACGACGACGACGATGATGGCGACGATGACGATCATCACAGCCGCCATGATGACGACGATGATGATGACGGCCATGACGACGACGACGACCACGATGACGGCGATTGACGTGATGTGACTCTCCCGGAGGGATAACGGCGCCTTCCTGATAGCAATTGCAAAGGCGCAGCCTGCAAATCCCAGTTTCCGCCCCAAAGCAACAGCGCCATCCGCCCAACTTGTTCCGGGTCGGATGGCGCTGCTTACATCTACGCTGATTTATCTTACGCCTTACCTTCGCTGCCGAACAGTTTGAGCTTGGCAACGGTAGCCCGCATCATGGCCTCCTCAGCCAGCAGGTTCAAATCGGTGTACGCTGCGTCCGGATTCTCGGCAATGGCGCGCTTTGCAGCCAGAATCACGTCCGTATAGACGTTGATCTTGCGGATGCCGCCCGCCACCGTGTTTCTGAAATCGTCGTCAGACAGGCCGGAACCACCGTGCAGCACCAGCGGCACATCCACCGCCGCGTGAATCTGCGCAAGGCGCGGCAGGTCCAACTTGGGCGTAGCCTTATACACGCCGTGCTGCGTGCCGATGGATACGGCCAGAAAATCCGCGCCGGTCTGCTCGATGAAGCTCTTTGCATCAGCGGGATCGGTGTAAATCACCGCGTCGGCCTTGCCGTTTTCATCCGAAAGGCCGCCCACGCTGCCGAGCTCACATTCCAGCCCCACGCCCATGCCGTGCGCAATCTTTGCGATTTCAGCGGAAATGCGCACGTTGTCGCGATGATCGGGCAGGCGAGAACCGTCGTACATCACGGAGCCGAAACCGCTGCGCAGCGCCCGCATCAGCACGTCAAAATCGTAGGTATGATCCAAATGCACCGCCACCGGCACCTTCGCCGCGCGCGCCTGCTGGAGCATGATCGGCACGATCCAATCGAAATCCGCATATGGCAGAAGCGCCTGCGCCGTGCCGATAATGATCGGAGAACGGCATTCTTCCGCCGCACGAATGTAGGCCCGCACCATTTCCATGTTCACCGCGTTAAAATAGCCGACGCCATAACCCTTCTCCTGTGCGTCGTTCAGAATTTCCTTCATCGTATAGAGCGCCATATTGCATCCTCCTCTGTAATCCGCTCATTTACCCAGATTATAGTATTGCCTCCGTACAATGTCAAGCGCAAATGCGTTCCGCAGCGCGCTTCACTCGTCCGTCCCGTCCTCCAGCACGATGTGTTCGAGCGCTTCACTCCACTTCATGCCCTTCATGCGACGCTGCCGTTTGCCGTCAAGCTTCGCATCGAACAGACAGGCCGCGCGCAGCTTGCACCAGGCGCAAGCCTCGTGTCCGTCAAAGCTGGCCGGACTGACCGCGGCCTCACCGCCGCGAATGGCGTCAATCTGCCGCCGCGCCATTTTCAGCGCATGATGAACCAGATGGGCGAATTCATGGTCGTCCGCACAGGGCACATTGCTATACATTTCGCCGCCGTTCTTGAAACGCGCGCCGAGCACGCCGGCCGGATCGGGCGACTGCGCGCTGATCAGCTCCATGTCCCGCGGCAACAGCCCGTCCATCCGAAACTGCTTCGCGCGTTCCCGTTCTATTTCCACCGGATTGGTGCTCTGGCTGTCGACCATGCCCTCGTCCAATGCAAAATAGTACATGCCGGCGCTGCGCGCGCCCGTCCTTTTCATGGCCGCGCCCAGATATACCGGCAGCTGAAGCGCGAGCCCATAGTATGCCCCGGCCAGGTCCAAAGAACGGCCGCCGAGCTTGAAATCGATCACGCGCAGGCCGTTGCCCTCGCGCCAGCGGTCCACGCGATCGATGCGACCCTCGAGCACAGTATCGCCCGCCATCAGCCGATTTGCGCCGTCCTCACGGCCAAAATCCTGTTCCAGATATTCGGCGCGGAAGCTGCTGCCCTGCATGTGTTTGCAGAGCACCTGCGCGCAGCGGCAAGCGGTCTCCCGCAGAGCGCGCTCTTCAGCGCGAGCGCTGAAGCTGTCCTCCATGGGACTGCCGGGGCGCATATCGCGCAACATCGCATCCGCAATCGCGCCCATGCGCGTGCGTGCCGAATCCGCATCCATATCGTTGAGCCCCGCGCCGCTCTGGCGCAGAAATTCATGCACCGCTTCGTGCAGAAAAGTGCCCGCCTGTCGCCGGTCGAGCTCAAACGGCTCCACCACCAGCGGCTTCAGGCCATAATCGGTGAAATAGGCAAAGGGACAGCGCGCGAACTTTTCCAACCGCGTGACGCTCTGTGCGCGCAATCGCCCATAGAGCGCGCGCGCCGAATCCGGGCTGAGCCGCTCGCGCTCTGCGCCGCCGTCGAGCAGGCGTGCAATGCCGCCGAGCCGGTCGCGCAGTTCGGGCATGCGCCCTGCAAGCGTTCGAAGCGCCGAGGCAGCGCGCAAATCCAACGTTTCAGGCGCAACCCCTTCACGCTGACGCGCAAACGCACGGGCCACGCCGCGCAACGCCGCGCCGGGCGAAATGAGCAACAGCGATTGAAGTCGCGCCCGATCCATCCGGCGCGCATTCGGCAGCACTGCCGAGGCCAACTCGATGGCCATGCCGGGGCGCTGCGCCGCCCCGTCCGCGCTCGCCATGGCGCAGGAAAGATAGAGTTTCTCGCGGGCCATGGCGACGGCGGACTTGAAATAGAAGCGCCGCAACTGTACGCCGCAACGCGCGTCCGGCCCCAGCCACGCCCCTGCCTGCCGGGCCACTGCCGTGCGCTGCGCATCGGTGAGCAGGCCGTCGGTATCAGGCGCGTTCTGATCGTTCATGCCCAGCACGAACAGCGCCCGCGCGGGCTGCATCAGCATGCGGCGCGCATCCTGCGCGTAGACCGCGTCGCCAGACTGCGGCAGCTGCTTTACGATGGCTGCGTCCAATGATTCACGCAGTGTGGCTGAAAGTTCGCTCAGACTCATGCGCCCATCGCCCATCAGACTCGCCATTTGATCCAATGCGCCTACAATTCGGTTCCATGCCTGCGCCAATGCGCCTGCCTGCTCGCGCAGGCCCTGCTCCGTCAGCGCCCGCTGCATTTCGCGGCTCTTTTCCAGCGCGCCGGTTTCCTCCATGAAACCAAACAGCGCCGCAAGCTGGCCATGTAGCGCTTTCGCCGCTTTCATTTCACCCTTCAGCTTCAGCAGGGGCTCGGCGAGCCGTGCGCGCAGCGGCTCCAGCGCCTGAATCTCCGCTTCGCCGCCGCGGCTCAGAGGTCTGAGCCAGCGTCCGCCCTCAATGCCGCGCGCCACAGCATAGTTCATCATGCGGTCCGCCTCGTCTCGAGTGAGCGCCGTGTAACCGGTGCGCATCAGTGCAAACATATCCTCGGCCCTGAAATTTTTTTCGAGCAGCTTCAGCGCCGTCAGCAAATACTCTGCGGGCGCCATGCGCGAAACCGGACGGCTGCGATCCATGAACAGCGGCACGCCATAGAGCTCGAACGCCTCCTCAAGCGACTGACGATAGCCGTCCATATCCATGCAAATCAGCTGCATATCGCCGTAGCGCATGCCTCGCATCGCCAGCGCACGCGCGCGCGCCGCCGCCGCCATGCATTCTTCGCGCACGTCGCGCGCCGCAAACAGGCTCACATTCTCCGCCGCACCCTCGTAGCTCTGCGGCGGACAGGCGAACAGCTCCCGGCTCAGCGCGGCAATCGCGCCGGGCCGCACAGGGACCTTCAACTTCACGCGCGCGTACGCGCCGCCCGCCTGCGCCACCTTTTCAAACAGGCCGCCAAGCTGACGCAGCAGTATCTCACAGCAATCCGCGTCGCGCGCGTGCTCGTCGTTGATGAGTGGATAGAAAATCGCCGCGTCCGAGCATTCGGCCGAGAGCTGTGCAATCAGCTGGATGAGCGTAGCTGGAATAATATCAAAGCCAAAAAAGAAAAAGTGCGCGCCGCGGGCAAAGCGTGCCTCGCGCACACGCGCCGCCGCCGCCGCAAGCTCCATCTCGCCATCCTGATACCGGCCTGCAATCAGCGCAAGATAGCCGGCCATCACCTCGGCCAGATCGCGCAGCTTTGCAGCCTGCACGCCGTCGCTCGCCTCCGCACACGCGCGCAGGTCCTCCACTGTAACACCGCCCTGCAGGAAGGTCTCGATCTGCCGGGCGCACTTTTCAGCAAAGCCGCGCCTGCGCCAGGCGTTATTATACACGCTCAAGCCGCCGCTCTCTCGCAGCGCGCGGCGAATGAGCATCACGCGGCCGCGTTCGTCTACGCGCACGCCTCCGGGCCCGCCCGCCGCGGCGAAAATCTCCGCGCACAGGCGTGCCGGGGAAATTACGCGCAGCCGAAACGATCCGCGCAGCTTCAGGCCCTGCAGCAGTGTGCGCTCCGTCAGCAGCGTCAGCTGGCGTGGTACCACAACATAGATATCGCCGTCGTCCGCCGCTAGCGCGCGCCCGGCCTCAGCCAACAACGCGTCCGACAGCAGATGATTTTCGCCCGTGTACGCCCTGAGCATGCGCTCACCCCCCGTATGCCGGTTCCTCTGTTTACATAAAAGCAATCGACCTGGGCCTGAAGCAAGGTCGACGCTAAGTGGCTAAATAATGGAAAACAGTCCGCAGGCCATGCCCGTCATGATGCCCACGGCGGTCATGTTGCCCAGCAGAATCGCCACGGCGGCCTTCATGCGGTTCATCTTAAACAGCGTAGCGATGGCGCTGCCTGTCCACGCGCCGGTTCCCGGCAGCGGAAGCGCCACGAAGATGTACAGGCCGATCAGCTCGATCGTCTCCTCGGAAACCCTACCCTTCAGCCTGCCGCGAAGGCCACGACTGCTGTCTGCGTTCATCTTGGCGCGCTTCTTTTCGCTGTGACGCTCCAGCCAAGCCGCGAACTTGCGCACAGGCTTGATCGGCAGCGTATAGAACCAGTCCAACACGGGCCGCAACAACAGCAGTATAAACGGCATCGGCAGTGTGGAAAACACCACGGCCAGCAAATAGGCCCAGAGGGTAGGCATGCCCATCTTGATCATCAGCGGCACGGCGTAGCGCCCCTCGTAGGTGGGCACCATGCTCAGCAGGCAGGTGATAATGATTTCGCGCATGTGCGCGTTCCAGGCAAACGTCTGTGCCGCAGCGTCCATCAGCATCGCGCCGCGTGCGACTATTGCATTCAGCATGGCAGGTAACTCCTTTATTGCTCTTCTTGTTTCTATTATATATGTACGATTGCTGCCGCCCGCCCTACGCGTTTTCAGCCTGCAACCCGGAAAATGCAAGCGCATTCCCCGCTCCTTATAATACCATACGCGTCTGAAACCTTCAAGCATCCAACTCGAAAGCCCAGCTGTTTTCATTGGGTATTGCTTGAAATGTCATATTTCTCAATTACAATTATAGATGGGGAATGTTCGCTGTTCTCCCCTTCATGAATATGAGAGATGGGAATGATTTATTTGAATTACGGCGCGATGCTCTTTGATTTTGACGGCACGATTACCGAATCTGGCCCCGGTATTACCCGCTGCGCGGCCTATGCCTGCGAAAGGATGGGGTTGGCAGTTCCGCCTGAAACCACGCTGCGCAGGTTTGTCGGGCCGCCGCTGATGCCCGCGTTCGAGGAATACCTGAACCTCAGCGAGGCGGACGCGATGAAGGCCGTGAGCTATTATCGCGAGCGTTACAACGCCGAGGGCTGGAAGGAAAACAGCGTGTATCCCGGCATCACGCCGCTGCTGAAGGCGCTGAAAAAGCGCGGCATATATCTGGCCGTGGCCAGCGGCAAGCCGCAGATTTTCATCGAGCGCATTGTGAAATACTTCGGCCTTACGCCGTATTTCGACAAAATTGTGGGCATAAAAGTGGAAAATACCCATGCCGACAAGCGGGCGCTGATTCTGGAGGCGCTGCCCGAGGGCTGCGCGCCCCAAAACGCCGTGATGGTCGGCGACAGGCGCTTCGACATGGAAGCCGCACGGGCGCTGGGGCTGCACGCCGTGGGCGCGCTCTACGGCTACGGCACGCGCGACGAATTGCTCAATGCAGGCGCGGACGAAATCGCCGACAGCGTGGATGCGCTCAGGCGAATTCTGCTGCCCGGGGAAGCGCCGGAGCGCGGCCTGTTCATCAGCTTCGAGGGGGCGGACGGCTGCGGCAAGAGCACGCAGATGAAGCTGCTGGCAGAATATCTGAGCGCGCGCGGTTACGAGGTCGTCTCCACGCGTGAGCCGGGCGGCTGCCCTATTTCCGAGCGCATCCGCGACGTGGTACTGGACATACGTAATCTGGGCATGAGCGACGAATGCGAGGCGCTGCTCTACGCCGCGGCGCGCGCTGAACACGTGCGTTCGGTAATCCTGCCGTCGGTAGCTGCGGGCAAAATCGTGCTCTGCGACCGATTTTTGGATTCAAGTTTTGCATATCAGGCCCGTGGGCGTGAACTTGGCGACGACTTTATACGTCAAATAAATGCAGCGGCTTACAGAGCCGTACCCGACCGCACGCTGCTGTTTGTGGGCGACCGCGAGGCAGTGCTCAAGCGGCTGAGGGCGGGCGAGAATCTGGATCGGTTGGAAATCGAAACCGACGATTTCTTCCGCCGCGTGTACGAGGGCTATGCGGACGTTCGCGCCGCCGATCCCGCCCGTGTGCATGAAATTGATTCGCGCGGCGGCATAAACGAAATCTTTGAAAAGGTCGTTCGCGATATCGGCGATCTGATCTGAACCGACTTCGCCATCAAAGGAGTGGAATAAATGGCCTACGAAAATCTGTGCATGTACTGCTTTCAGGATCTGAACGGCGAAAGCATCTGCCCGCACTGTGGAAAGGACGCGCGCGCCGCAGTGCCGAATATTCAGATGCTGCCGGGCACGCTGATCTATCGCGACCGCTTTCTGGTGGGACGCGCGCTGGGTCAGGATTCCAGCGGCATTGTCTACACCGCAATGGACACGAAGCGCGGCGGCGTGATCCGCATTCGCGAATATCTTCCGCGCAATTGCGCCGAGCGCCTGCCCGACGGCAGCGTCGCGCCCATTTCCGGCATGGAGGACGCTTTCGACGCAGGTATGAAGAAACTGCGCATGAGCGTGGAAAACGTGGAAGACCCGCGCAAGCGGCACTTCTACTTCGAAGAAAACGGTACCGCCTACATCGCGCAGCGCAAAAACGCCGCGGGTACAGATACAGAAACCGCCTTTAGCGACGAAGACGACGAGGAAGGCCGCGACCGCCGCAAGCAGGTTACGCTCTACATCGCCATCGCCGCGGCCGTGGTGTTGGCGGTGGCCATCGGCGTGATCTGGCTGCTGTCGTCCATGTCCAATTCAAACGACATCACCCTGCCCAACACGCTGCCCAGCGCCAGCACGTCCCCCGGAGCTACCTGGATGCCGGCGCAGACGCCCACACCCACCCCCTACACGCGCGCGACCTTCGCGGCGCTGGTGGACCCGGAGCTCAGCTGGATGGACTACACCTATTCCGGCGATGTAAACAGCGAATTCGCCGATCAGGCCTCCGCCAAGCCTACCAAGGCCCCGACCGTGGATACCGGCACGCGCTACGATACCGTGGATAATTCATCGCAGACCAGCAGCGTAACCAAGCTCCAGAACCGGCTGATCGAGCTGGGCTGGCTGGGCCGCGGCAGCGCCACCGGCAAGTACGATTCCGCCACCAAACAGGCGGTAAAGGACTTCCAGAACTATGTGAACAACAACTGCTCTCCGGCCACAAAGCTGGCCGTAGACGGCATCGCCGGGCAGAAGACGCAGCAGTGGCTCTACAATGCGTCGGTGTCCATTTCCAAGCCGACGCCCACGCCCACGCCGCTGGTAACACCCGCGCCTGACGATACGGTGGTAAACGCCTCGTCCAGCCGCGCGCAAATTCGCAGTCTGCAGAACAAACTGATCGCGCTGGGCCTGCTGCCCGAGGGCAGCGCCGACGGCCGCTTCGGTTCCACCACCGCCACTGCGGTGAAGAACTTCCAGATTCGCGTGAACCAGTTGCTGAACTACCGCGCGCTGGAGCCTACCGGAGAGGTAGATGAGAGCACCATGGCATATCTGAATTACTATATTGAATGGTGGAAGGATCAGCAAAAGGCCACCGCTACGCCCTCGCCCACGAAGGCGACTGCTACCCCCTCCCCCACGAAAGCGAGCGACGGTTCCGTTTCCGCCGCCTCGTCCGCGGCCGAAATCAAGGCGGTTCAGAACAAGCTGATTCAGGTCGGCGCGCTGGAGGCCGGCGGCGCGGACGGCGCATACGGCTCCAAGACCGCAAACGCCGTGAAGAAATTCCAGGCATGGGTCAACCAGCTGCGCGGTGAAGAAACGCTGAATACTTCCGGCGTGTGCGACGCGCTGACGATTCGCTATCTGGATTACTGCATCGAAAACAATCGCCGCATGACCCCTGAGACCACCGAGGCACCGGTAGATATTCCCACCACGCAGCCGCCTACGCAGACTCCGACTCAAGCGCCCACGCAGGCTCCGACCGAAGTACCTACGCAGGCCCCGACCGAAGCGCCAACGCAGGCCCCAACACCCTATGAACCCGAACCCGGCACCACCGAGGGCGGCGACATTGTGGTCGGCCCCGGTTCTGAAAGCGTATCCGTGAAGCGCGTGCAACAAATGCTCAGCGGCGTCGGCCTGATCAGCGAAGCGGATGTAGACGGCGATTATTCGGGCGTGACCGAGGACGCCGTGCGCAGCTTCCAGACCTTTGTCAACGATGTTAACGGCGATAATACGCTGGATGTGACCGGCGTGTGCGATGCGAAGACCCTGCAATATCTTGAAATGTACTATGAGCGCGGCGTGAATATCGGCGACCACGGCGACGAGCCCTCCGACGGCGGCGTGCACGACACCTCCGATGTGAATGCGATTTACGACATGCAGGATATGCTGCGCGCGGTCGGTCTGCTCAATTCGGACGACGTGGACGGCACCTACGGCGACCGCACCCGCAACGCCGTGCGCCAGTTGCAGGAATTCGTGAACGGCGTTAAGGGTGAAGAGGTACTCTCCGTGACCGGCGACTGCGACGCGCTGACGCTTCAATACCTGAAATACTGCCGCGATAACGGCTGGAACCTGATCGACCACGGCGATGAAGCGGATGCGCGCGTGGATGCGACGCCCGAGCCCGAGCAGGAAGCTACGTCCGAGCCTGCCGCCGCAGAAATCACCGATTTCAGTGTTGCCTTAAATGGCCGCAGCGCCGATGGCTACACCGAGCTGGAGCCTGGCAAATACGATATTTCCTGGGCCGCAAGCGGCGCGCAGAGCTACTATATCCGCCTATACGACGGCGCAGGCAACCTGATTAAGAGTGAAAAGAACACCAGCATGACCGGCTTCACGCTGGATACCTCCGCCATGCGCGCGGGCGAAACCTATCAGCTGCGCATCGGCGCGCTGCCGCAGGGCGGCACAGAAGATGAGGTTGTGTGGCGCACGCTGGAGCTGAGCCTTGCGCAGGATGCGGCCACGCCTGAACCGGAAATCACCGCCGAGCCCGAGCCTACCGCGCGCCCGAGCGTAGACGCGCCGGTCATCAATATCGGCTCCTCGGTCTACCAGCAGGACGGCGTGCCCTATGTGAATGATTCCACCATCATCTTCAGCTGGATGTCCAGCGGCGAAGTGGATCACTACACCGTGACGCTCGTTTATCAGGACGGCACCAGCTACTCGTTGGGCGATACGCACGATACTTCCAAGACCGTGAATGCGGATCAGCTCAAGCCCGGCCTGTACAAACTCTTTGTCAGCGCCACGCCCGCAGGCGGCAGCGCAGACGACGCGATGCGCAGCGAGCTGCTCTTTGGCGTGCCCGGTTCGGCCGAACCCGATCCGGCGCCCACTGAAGAGCCCGGCGGCGAAGTATCCGGAGGCGACAATTCCGGCGATATTTCCGAGCTGAGCGACATTCAGAAGGCGCAGATCGCGCTCTACCGCCGCGGCCTGCTGAACGCGGATGACGTGCAGGTCGACGTGATGGACGAAACCACCGTAGCGGCCATTGCGGAATTCCAGCGCAAAGTGAACGAACAGTACGGCCTGGAGCTGACGATCATCGATCCGGACGATCCGATTTTGGATTCGCAGACGCTGGCATACCTGCTGGACGAGAGCATTGTTCTTGAATAGAGTTAATATCGTCTAATTTGTCCTGCGGCATATCTGCCGCAGGGCTTTTTTTGCCTTGGCGCAATACACCACCAGCGGTTTTTTACAAATAACTATTGACGAATTAAACAGATAGTGCTAATATTGTATAGCAGGTTTTTACCTGTTATCAATTCGTATCACCTTCTGAAAGGAGATCGTTTACCCATGAAGAAACTCGTTTCCATCGTTCTGGCGCTGGCGCTCGCGCTGTCTCTGGCAGCCGTCGCTTCCGCGGAAACCACCGGTTCCGTGTACTACCTGAACTTCAAGCCCGAAGCCGATCAGGCCTGGCAGGATCTGGCCAAGCTCTACACCGAGCAGACCGGCGTTGAGGTCAAGGTACTGACCGCCGCTTCCGGCACCTACGACACCACCCTCACCTCCGAAATGGACAAGGGCGACAACGCGCCCACTCTGTTCCAGTGCGGCAATCAGGGCGCTGTGAACACCTGGGGCAGCTACTGCCTGGATCTGACCGGCACGAAAGTGTTCGACGAGCTGACCACCGAGGACTTCAATATGAAGGGCGCGGATGGCGAAACGCTGTCCATCGGCTACTGCTATGAATCCTTCGGCATCATCGTGAACAAGGCGCTGCTGGCCGAGGCCGGTTACAGCATCGAGGACATCAAGGACTTCGCCTCCCTGAAGGCCATCGCCGAGGATATCCACGCCCGCGCTGCGGAGCTTGGCTTCGACGCTTTCACCTCCTCCGGCATGGACGGCTCCTCTTCCTGGCGCTTCTCCGGCCATCTGGCGAATATGCCCCTGTTCTACGAGTTCCGCGATGACGGCGTGACCGAGCAGCC